>CAIXUF010000774.1 GCA_903922535.1 Candidatus Hydrogenedentota bacterium | reverse complement strand
TCGTTTTTTGAGAGTGGAGTGATGGCATCCATTACGCGATATCCTCCGGAGCCGGCGGGGACGCCGGCGCTCCCAGTGCGGCGGCGACGAGGGCGTCGTTGATGTCCCAGAGGCCGAGACTGCCTTTGACGGGGAAGGGGCGGTCAAAGGAGCGGGGATTCTCCAGGAGCCAGTGCCATTGCCCTGGCTGGGCCCAGGGGCTGTTGCTGCCGCCCGGCTGGCAGTGGACAAGGTCAACGACGCCGAGGGCCATGCCGGGGCGCAGGACGGTCTTGAAGTGGTCCCAGCGGTTGGGCAGGAGGCGGACGATTTCCCAGGGCATGGCGGCCCTCCAGTCGAGATAGGTTCCTTCGTTCCAGCCGGGTTCAATCTTGGCTGAGGAACAGATGACGAGGGGGCCGGAGTGTTCGGTGGGCCATACGCGGTTTTCCACGTCTTTGCCAAGTTGGAAGATGGCGTACACCCAGGGTTCCATGACGGAGAGGGCTTTCATCGTGTTTTCGCCTCCAGTTTGGTCATGGCATCTAGATAGGCTGTTTCGGCTCTGACGAGAACATCCCAGGCGCGGCCGGTATGGATATTGCCGCCGCCATGGGTCTCGTAGCAGCGCCGATATTCCATGGACGCCTGGACAAGGTCGAGTCCCGTATCGAAGACGGCCTGCAAGAGCTGGACGTTATGCTTGTTGTATGTGTCGCTCATGACGCGGTCCTTTCCGTGGACGCAGGAGACATCCCCCTAAATCCCCCTTCCAAGGGGGACTTACGAACGAGCTGGTAGTGGAAGCGGCCGTTGTGGCGCTTGGCCTTGGGGATGGCGTATCCGTTTCTGCGGAGCTCGTGGATGATGCTGTTGACGGCGCATACCTGGGCCTGGTGGAGGATTTCGTAGGTGGTGTGCTCCTGGCAGTCGTTGAGGACGGCGAGGACGCGCTGGAGGCGCGGGCTGTTTTCGACGTTGGCTGCGTGGCTTGTGGTTCTCATAGGATGTTCCAGTCCATGGGTCCGAACACGTTGTAGGCGAAAAAAGTGACGCCCTCAATGGTGGCGAAGCGGTTGTCCAGTTTTGTGAGGTAACGCGTCTCGTAGTGGATTACGGCGATGCCAAAGGGCTTTGGCGCGTGCGGCATTGGCTTGTAGATGACGACTATGCGGCCGTCCTCAAAGAGGTGGATTCTCTGTCCGCCGAACGTCCTCTTGATTTGTTCTGTGAACGCCTCTTCGGCGGTGGACGGCGGCTTTTTGTCAATGTCCAGTGGTTCTTTCATTGTCCGTTCCACTCCGTGATGCCGAAGATGAACTGGCAGTGGCGCATGGCGGCATCGACTGAGGGGAAGCGCTCGTTCAGTGTCTTCTGCAGGATGGGGCCGCCGCTGTAGGGCAGGCGCCGGGTGATGGTGACCTTGCAGCGGTCGGTGAAGCTGTCGGGGGTGCGGTGGATGGCGATGCGGCGTCCGTCGGGGGTGTCGTGCGTCTTGACGGCGTCCTGAAAGAGGAGCTGGTGCATGTGGATGGTTTTGCCCTGCTGGCGGGCGGTGATGAGGAGGATGCCGGTCGGCCCGGGCGTGGTCTTAGAGGGGGTGGCTTGGCTGTGTTCCGGGAGTCCGAGGGCTTTGCGGAAGATCGCATCGACGCGGCTCCAGAACGCGGCGGCGTTGTTGGCCGCTTCTTGAAGGGTGGGCCTTGGGTCTTTCATACGGCGTTCCAGTCTTTGATGCCGAAGATCTGTTCGGCTCTGGAAACGCAGTGCTGCTGGTTGTAGTAGGGGACTCCGGAGACCCATGAAAAGCCCGTGGTGATGTTCTCGACGCACATGCGCCAGTTCTGATGGTTGAAGTTGCGCTCCTCTTTGATGAACACCTTGCGGCCGTCGCCGAAGTAGTGGAGCTTGACTATTCCGGCATTCTTCATTTCCCTGCGGAGCGCTTCGCGGTCCATGTCCAGGACCGCCAATCCTTGTTTGTCCATTCGTCTATCCTCCGTTGTTGTTGGCTGCATCTTCAGGCCGGGGCCGCCACGCCCCGGCGACGGGTCCGCGCGGATCGGCGCGACGCCCGTTTCGCAATGGGCAGACAGGAATGTCTGCCCCACACTGGGTCATTCAACTGTTTCGGTGTCGGCGAGGAGGCGGTCCACGAGCTTGTCGAGTTCGCCGTCCATGGGGCGTATGACCACCTCCTCTCCACTCTCGACGACCTGGACGCCGAGCCTTTTCAGGTCGGCGGCGGAAAGGTTTTGCAGGGTGGCCTTGACGGGTTTCTCGGTGGTCTTGATGAGGTCGTCGGTGCGGTCGGGAAAGAACTTCTTGATGAGTTTGACGACCATGCTCTCGTCGTCCCAGGTGATGGCCCCCTTGGCTTTCTGGAAGCCGATGCGGATGCCGTGGAACATCTGGGTCTTGGGCTTCTCGAAGAGGGTGGGCGACTGGTTGACGGCGGTGATGATCTTGTCGCGCTGGGTCTGCGCCCTGGCGAGGACTTTGCGGATGTCGGGCAGGTGGCGGTGTTTTGCGGCCATGAGTTCGTCTTCGAGGACACCGAGTTTGAATGCCAGTTCGGCGCGGGTTTCGGCGTAGGGTCTTGCGAGTTCGGAGATTTGTATCAGGGTTGCCATTTTCGGGTGCCTTTCAGTTGGGGTTTACATCCCCCTAAATCCCCCTTCAAAGGGGGACTTAAGCGGGTTCAGTCGTTGAGGTTTTCGGCTTCGGCGAGGGAGGTGGCGCGTTTGAAGGGCTTGGGCTTTTCTCCGGTCTCGCAGGCGAGGCAGGTGTCGCCGCCTTTGGGAAATGCGCGGAAGCCTTTGGCTTCGCCGCAGGCGGGGCAGATCTTTATGTTGCGTCCGGGAGCGGACGGGGCCTTCTGTGTGCAGCCCGCTGGCCTGCCGGGTTTGCGTGTGTTGTACGGCCGGGCGAAGACGACTCGCTGCGCCCGGGCGTCTGCGCCGGGCTTGACCCGGACTGTGGCGTGGGCGGCCGCGGCGACGGCGGCGGCAGACGGCTCGGCAATGACAGGGGTGGCGGTGGGAGTCTCGCACTTGGGGGCATTGTCGAGGAGATGGAGGGCGTCGTGGTTGCGGCCGGCACAGACGGCGATGACGGCGAGGCTGCGGCGCAGGGAGAGACCGCGGGTCTCGCAGAGGCGGATGGCGTCCTCCTTTTCAAAGATGTCGCGTTCCTGTCGGGCGGCTGTTTCCTGGAGAAGCTGCGATATGGCCACGTCGTCGCGGCCGGCAAAGAGGGCCATGATGGCGAGGCTGCTTCGGAGGGGGATGCTGTGTTCTTCGCAGAGTGCGATGACTTCATCGTCGAGGGTATCAGCGTGCATGGCGTGTTCCTTTGGAGGTTTGGGCTTTGCGGCGCTTGGGGGCGACTTCGCCGACCAGCTCGAAGGGGTCGGGATGGGTGTAGCCTCCCCTGGCGGCCTTGAAGGCAAGGATGTAGACTTTGGACAGGGGCAGGGTGTATTGGGTCCTGGAGCGGAGGCGGCGGAATCCGATGGTGGGCTCCGAATTCGGAATGGTTTCGTCGGGCGGGGCCAGGGTGACGGTGTACTCGTCACAGGGGCGCGCGCTCAGGCGGTTGTCGAGGATGATCTCTGTCTTTCTGCGGACTGACTTTTTGAGGGGTATCATGGTCTGATCTCCGTTGTTTGGGAAAGCAGGCAGGTTCCCGCCTTCGCGGGAATGACGGCCTGCGGTACTAACCTTCGAGGTCTTTGAATGCGGCGCGGAGGTGTCTTGCGTCGAGCTGGTCCCCGCCGCACATCATCAGGGCGATGCGGATCGTTTTGACGACAGACCGGAGGCCTCCGGCCCGGCCGCCGATGTCGGCCAATACGCGCAGGCATTCGTCACCATGGACACCATAGGTGGCGGCGACCGCGATGATGTCGTCCTTCACGGCGTGCTGTAGTTTGACGCGCTTGCCAATGCGGCTAAAGAGGCGGTCGAGATAGGCGGCGCGGGTGCCCCCGGTCATGCGGGCATAAATGACCTCGTTGCCAAGCAGCGCAACGCCGATGCCGGTGGCGTCGTGCAGCGAGCGTATTTCCTCCAGGGCCTGGAGGCACAAGTTCTGGGCCTCGTCCACAATAAGGAGACCGCCGCTGTTGTTCATGCGCTTTACGGCCTCGCGTTCCATCCTTGCGGCGCCCTGAGGCAATTCGCGCACGCCGAGGGCGATGAGGACGGTTTCCAGGCACATGCTGACGCTGCATGTGGTGGCGGCGGTGGCGGTTACCACCCAAACGTTGGGCATGCGGCTGGCGTATTCGCGGGCGGTGGCGGTCTTTCCCAGGCCAGCGGCGCCGTAGACCACGCTGATGTCCCCGGCCATTTGCGCGTATCCGAGGGCTGCCATGATGCGCTCGGAGGTGGGGGTGCTGGTCCAGGGTTTCGCGGTGGGCAGGGCGTGATGGGATACCGCCTTGGCGCGTTTTGAAGAGACCCACCTGACAAGCTTCTCGTGCGTCTTTTTTGGATTTGCCGGGTAGGAGCCGCTGAGCAATTGGCTGAGCGTGGTGGCCGATATGCCGGCTTCACGGGCAACCTGCGCCTGGTTTATGTCATGCTGCTGCATGATGCCCTGGATGTCTCCTATGACCTCATCCAGGTGCGCTTCCGTTCCGTCGCCATTGGTTTGATTCTTTGCTTCCGCATTCTTCATGTGTCTCACTCCGTCGGTTTGGGTACTTATTGGCCACCGAGCGCGAAGCGGTTCGCTGCCCAGTCATCCAGCATGTTGAGGACGGTGTTCTCCTGCTGCCGTGTTTCGTCGGATACTGGCGTATCCCATTCGGCGGCGTTAACGGCTTTCCTGCGAGGGGGCAGGACGAGGCGCGTGACGCCCGGGACGAGTTCGTCCGGGTTGCCGCCTTCGCGGGAAAGGGGATCGTCTGGCAGCATGGCGGCGGCTTCGAGCACATCCATGCGGCGTTCGGCGGCGAGCATTTCCCTGGTGGCCTTGACCCTGTGGCGATTTGCCCGGGCATGTTCCTTTGCGGCCTCGGCATCGTCGAATGCGGCGATGGTGCGGGATGCCTCGCAAAGCAGGACGCCCTCGGCGTCATAGACGGACACGGGCCGTTCGAGGTGTTCGGGATCGAAGCGGACGACGACGCGTTTTCCAGCGAGCGGCGGCAGTGCCTCGCCCCAGTAGGCATTGCCGAGAATGGCGACATGACCGGTATTGCGAACCATTACCCCTTCGGCGGCAAGCAGCCACAGGCGGCGCTGTTCCGGGGTTGCCCTGGAGACGGTGGACCGTGTGTAGGAATCCGAGAAGGTGAGGTCGAAACTGCGGCCCTTGGCCGTCTCGGTCCTGCGGCCGGTGCGGGCATTGTGGGCGGCAATCTCGCGGTCGACCAGGGCGCAGAAGTCGTCCCACTGGACGGCACGGCTGCCGTAGTTGTCGGGCTTGGTCATGGGGCTGTTGCCGGTGTAGGCTCCTGCGTTTTGCGGGTGCTTTGCAATGCATTCGCACAGGTCCCTGAAGGCGCGTTCAATGGGTTTGGATTGGCCGTGATAGGGGGTGGTCCAGTGGGCCTCGACGCCCAACTGAGCGAAGATGCCGACGGGGTCTTCTTCGCGGACGGTGAAACGGAACCGGAAGTTTGCCTTGCCGGTGAGCCATTTGTTGGCGAACTCGCGTCCGTTGTCGAGGTAGGCGTGGCGCGGAACGCCGTACTTCTCGACCATGTCGCCGAAGGACAGGCGAACGTGATGTTGATTGAGGGTCTCGCTGATGCGCCATGCGAGTATTTTTCCGGAGTACAGATCCTGCCAGGCCGTCAGCATTGGTCGGCCGACGGTGCCGGATGGGAGGTTGCATCGGACATCGAACTTGTGACCGTCGGCGTTGACCGCCTGCATGGCGCTGAGGTGTCCGCGTGTGCGGGTCATAACCGGGAGCCTGCGCAGGAGGGCATCCTCGCCTTGCCGCGCCAGGGCAACCATTTCCCATGGGAGCGCGTCAATTCTTCGGGCGACGGTCCGGTATGAGGGTATCTGCCAGTCTTTATCTTTTGCGACCCGCAGGAGACGCAGGTAGCACGCATTCAGACAGGGCTGTTCTGGGCGCAGGTAATCGGCTTTAATGTAATCCCAGGCCTCGGGTGAGAATACGGCCGGGTCTTTGTGGAGACCGCCGCGGCGCGACGCCAGGGTGACGGCCCAGTCCGCCTGGGGAAGGTTGCGAACACGCAGATACCAGTTGCGCAAGGTGGTGACGGATATGGACCGCGCCCGGGCAATGCCGTTGAGCGCGGCGACGATGGTGCTGCCCTCGTCCACCAGACGCTGCACGGCCAGGGCGGCTGCGGCTCGTCTATAGGCTTCGGTGCGTGTTGTCTCGGGGAGTTTGTCCAGTGGCCGCACATTTGCCTTTGAGGCACCGGGAACGGCTGCATCCGTGCCGATCGGTTTGTCCTGTACAGGACCGCAGGTCAGGGATGCGGACGTTCCCAGAGCGGACAGGGTTTCTTCGGGGATGCCGCTGACGTGGTATTCAAGGCCCTTGCCGTGGCGCCTGGACTGCGACTTCACGCGATGGCGTGACATCCAATCGCGTATGCCGCGGGCGGTACCTGGCAGGCCGGGAAGGCCGGACAATACTGCCGCCGTGTACCACTCATGCTGCATGCTGGCGATCCAGTAGCGTTCGGAGGTCGTGCATGACCTGCCGATTGATGCCGCCATGGGGCTGCTGATTCCGCAGGCCCCACACACGCACCGCGCCGTAGACCGTCTGCGGGCTGTAGCCCGCTCCCTTCGCCCAGGCCCGCAGGGATTTCCATCCCGCGCTCCTAACGACGTTTGACCAATATTCCAAGCCGCTCATTTCTCAGCTCCCGGTTGGTGTGTACCGACTACGAACATAAGCATAGACGAAATATCGTCGTTTGTCAACTATCTTTTGCCCATACACGCCGAGACTTGGTTGCTAATAGTTTCTGTGGACTTTTTTGCGACGGAATGCTAATGTGTCTTGTTACTCAAAAATACGCGGAGTGAGAAATGAGCACTTTCAAGGAACGACTGCAGGAATTAATAGGGGAGCGGTCCGCCGCAGCGTTTGCGAGGCAGTGCGGCCTGCCGCCCACCTCCATAAGGGGATATTTGCTCAGCAATGAACCGAACTTGGAAAACCTTGTTCGCATAGCGGAGCGAAGCGGTGTCATGCTTGATTGGTTGGCGCTGGGCATGGGAGTCAAGCTTCGTGCTGATGCTGCGGCCGTGGACGTGGTGAAACTTCTGGAGGAATATGCCAAGGGGCCAATGACCCCAGAGCGACTGTTCGAGGTCATGGTTATCCAGGTGTCGCACATTCAGGATCCTGTGCTGCGGGAGAAGGCCATGCGGGCACTGGTGCAACGTGAGGACAATCTGCCCAGGACGACGGGCAAAAGGACGCCCAAGGGGAACCGTAAACAGAGTTAGAAGACGATTCGGGAAAGCATTGATTGCCGGAAAGCGCCCAACCGCGTTTAAAAACGCCGGAACCACGTTTAATTTCGCTTCATGGCCCGGTCAGCGTGTGCTGGGACGCTGGGACGTGGAAAACGTCCTGGGGCATCCTGGAGCGGTTTTGGGATTGAGCGCCCCGGACAAATATCGGCAGACTTTGGGGCGGATCGGCACACCACAATGAAAGGGACGGACATGGAAGGACCGCAGGCGGAGAGGGGAATTGCGAAGGGCGAAGAGCAAAGGGGAAAGGTGAAGAAGAAAAGCAGTTCGGGCTGCGGGTGCATAATCATTCTGTTGGCGGTGCTTGCCACGATGCTTTATTTTGGGCAAGAGCCCCAACCGGAAGGTCCTCCGCCACAGATCGTGCCGCGGCTGACATATCCGATACCGCCGGTGAAGCGACCGGTCGCCGTGAGACCCACACAGATTGCGAAACCGACGCAAAAAGTGCCGGCGCCGGCGGTTGGGGAATTGCCTACTCCGGCGCTGGAAGTTTCGACAACGCAGTTGGCCGAGGACATGCCTTTGCCCGAGTCACTCCAAGGGGCTGCGCGACCAGAACCACCCGCAACGAAGGTGACAGATGCGGTCAAGGTCGCGGTGGAAAGGTTGCCAAACTATACGGTGTTGGACGTTACGACCTTTTTGGCTTATTGGGAAAGGCTGAAAATACGTCTTGATGTGACGCTCGATGATCTGCCGACAGAAGATGTCCTGAAATCCCTTACGAAGGTCATCTATGATGCGAAGGGCGGAAACAAATTCGACCACCTGGTGATCTTCTACTACCTTCCCGAAGATATTGGGGACGACTGCTGGGCTTGGGCAGAGGTGAGGGACGATATAACCGTAATCGTTTATGGAGTAGAACAGCAATGCGCCACCTGGCTAAAGGGACAGATGGGAAAGAAGGAGTCGGTCCAGGATAATGTCATCGGAGTTTGGTTTGCTCCAAACAAGATTGCAGAAGTCATGACCATGTTTAAGAAGGGAAAGAAGGTTTTTCTTCACAGCGATTTCTGCGACGCCATGCGTCGACCCGACGTTGATGATGAGGAGTTGTTTATAAGGAAGGACGGGAGTCACATTCAATACTGGGCCAAATTTGGGTTGAAGGAGAGCGAATTTCGACCGGGCCTGTCGGCGGAGGACAAGAAGATTCTAAGTGACAATGCGATGAGCTATTATGTGGTGGACGAGAAGGGTGACTTGTGCTACTGGTCGGGTGGCGGATTCATAAGTCGATACCGACCATTGAAATAGCGGCGGATGACCCTGTCATTCTTTCTTTTTCGCCCGGCATGGGGTACGCTTTCGTTCAGCCCGATGTTGCGTGAAGCCTTGACTCACTCCCAAGCGCGGAAACCATCTAGGGCTTCAATTTGAACACAAAACCAAAGCGAGCGTTGTTCGTGTACTGCGCGGTACACGGACGGCGGGCTGATCTCCGGCGCGCACGGAGACAGCCCGTCAGCTCGCGGGTGATGCGATATTCTTCACAGGATGCTCGATGCCTCCGCTGACG
>CAIXUF010000773.1 GCA_903922535.1 Candidatus Hydrogenedentota bacterium | reverse complement strand
TGCCCACCGCGTTTGCCGAGGCGAAATACATGGGCCAGGTGGCCTTCGGCCGCGACGACCTGCCTGGCGTGGCGCACGAGACTGTGGCGCAAAAATGGGTTGCCGCCGTGTCGGAAAAGGACGGTCTCGCGCTGGCCGCCATCAATGACGGCGTCTACGGGTCCGACTTTGTGGACGGCGAGATCCGCCTCACGCTCATGCGCTCTCCCGCCTATTCGGGACATCCCATCAATGACCGGCCCGTCACCCCGTCCGACCGCTACACGATCCGCCAGGAGCAGGGCGAGCGCCAGTTCCGGTTCTGGTTCCGCGCGGGCGCCGCTGACGCCGTGCTGGGCGACATCGATCGTGTGGCGCTTTCGCACAACGAGAAGCCCTTTGTGCTGTCCTTCTATCCCACGGGCGTGGGGGAGAAGCCCGCGTTTCCGCTGGTCACACTCGACGGCGAATCGGTCGTGATGACAGCCTTCAAACGCGCCGCGGACGGGCGCGGTTACATCATCCGCCTGTTTGAACCCACCGGCAGCCCGCACGCCGCGCGGCTAAGGATTCCGTCGCTGGGTTTGGACAGCGAGGTGTTCCTGGCACCGTTTGAGATTAAGACCTACCTTATACGTGCGGGCTCGCAGACCTTGGAAGCATGCGACTTGATGGAGCAGCCGTTGGAGTGAGCACCCGTTGGGTGGCGGCACACCATTGCAGCAACGATGCACAGGCTTGGGCTATGGGCGCATGACTTTGGGTGGCGGCTTCCTGTCCGCTCTCCAGGTGCGATACGGGGTGGCCGTGGGCGATGCCCTGCATGCGCCGTTCCTTTGTGCGTTGCGTCAAAGCGCAAGCGGTGCCACCAGCGTTATCCGGCTCCCTTCACCCGATCGTGACTCGATTCTTACCGAGCCGCCCAGGATGCCCATCCGTTCCCGGATGTTGAACAGCCCGAATCCCGGAACGGCGGAATGGCGCGATTGAGACGCGCCGTCACTGCCCCCCCGGCCATTGTCCTCAACACAGATGTGGATGTCGCCGTCACAGCGCGCCACGGAGACCTTGATGAGGTCCGCCTGCGCGCGCTTGACTGCGTTAATCATCAATTCGCGGGCGGACCGGTACAGCGTTGTGCGAAATTCCTTTGCCACGGTCTTTTCAAGTCCGTCACCGGCGTATTGCACCTGAATGCCGTGCTCGCGGCGCATCTCCTCCGTGAGAAACTGAAGGGCCGATTCAAGACCCAGTTCATTGAGTACGGGCGGACTCAGCTCGAAGGTCAATGAACGCAGGTCAGTGATTGCGTCCCCGACGGCGGTGCGAACGGTCAGGACCTCCTTTTCGGCGGCATGCCCCTCCAGGGTCTGGCCAAGGCTGTCAAGCTTTATCGCCGCCAGGGCAAGATTCTGAAGGACCTGATCGTGGAGTTCTTCCGCAATGCGCCGACGCTCCCCCTCTTCCGCGAGGGCCAGATTGGATGCCATGGACAGGAGTTGGGACTTGTGCACCAGTGCGGAAACCCGTTTCGCCATTTGCTCCTGCTGGAGACGGTGTCCCAATTGCAGCAGTGCCCCCTGCAGCCTGTCCGTGTCTACCGGTTTTGTCACATATTTGTCCACGCCGACATCAATGGAGCGCACCAGATAGTCCGTCTGTTCAAACGCCGTTGTCACAACAATGGGCACATTTCGGTCCCGTTTCCGAATCTCCCGCGCCATGGCCAGCCCGTCCATTCCCGGCATGAGGATGTCCGTGACAACCATGTCAACGTGGCGCCCGCAAAACGCCTCCACGCCGGCGAGCCCGTCGCCCGCGGAGACCAGCACACCCACGCGGCGGCGAAGGAACTGGCCGAGCTGTGCGCGCGTTTCCTCGTCATCCTCCACGTAAAGGACGGTGAGTGTCTTGAGGAAGTCCTCGTCCGGCTGGAAATCGTTCATGGTCTGCTCCTTTGCCTCACGTTGTCAGGTTTCTTGCCAGCTTCACATGGTTGCCGTCTCTGACCGCTCCAAATCGCCCGGCGAAACACCCATAAGAACAGCCGTGAACGGGGTGGGAGGGAACCCCGCCCCGGCCACGCGTTCTATTCATGTTCTTCCGCCGAAATCCATGCAAAAAAGACACGTGTTCCACAGTCGCTGACCGACTGGGAAACGCCGTTCTGTTGTCAGCCCTGTTCTTCATTCCTTGGGCGTCCTCATGAATTGCAGCACACTGTTGTCCACAAGACACAACGGTTCCTGATGGGAAATGCATTCCGTCAATCACAGCGGGCGGTCCAGCCCTGTGCCGCCACGGACAACACACTCTCTTGCGGGATTCTCTTTACACGCTGTAATTGTAACCGGTGCAGGGGGTCCCGGGCGTCAGGTATTCCCTGAATTGCGGGTGCGAAATCCCTGACCCGTGCAATCCCGAGAACTGAGCGCGGACTCAGGCCATAAGTGCCTGAAGGTGGGCGACGGCGGAGAGACCCACTGCGGTTGGATGGTAGCCGCCCTCAAGGAAGGAGACGATGCGGCCGTGCGCGATGTCGCGCACGAGCTGGGTCATTTCGGCGAAGTGTTCGGCCTCCAGCAACTGGTTGCCGAGCGGGTCTAGCCGGTGCGCGTCGAAGCCGAAAATGGCGACCCGGTGCAGCCCGGCGACCTCGCGCTGGCAGCGGCACAATGCCTGCTCTTGGGAAAGGGCGACCCCAAAAACGGAGGAAGTTGCCATTAAGCGCCGCAAACCG
>CAIXUF010000772.1 GCA_903922535.1 Candidatus Hydrogenedentota bacterium | reverse complement strand
CGCATGCGGGGCATCTGGCGGTGGTCCACGCGATGCGTGAGCTCAGAGAGCGCGTATTTGCCGTTGCGCACGTTGCAGAAGGACTCCAGCGCCGGCGAGGCCGACCCCAGCAGGACGGAGCACGGCTCCAGACGCCCGCGCATGACGGCCACGTCGCGCGCGTTGTAGCGCGGCGCCTCGGCCTGTTTGTAACTGGGTTCGTGCTCCTCATCCACGACGATCAGGCCCAGCCGCTCCACCGGCGCAAAGAGGGCAGACCGGGCGCCCACCACGATCCGCGCCTTGCCTTCATAAATGCGATACCACTCGTCGTGCCGTTCGCCATCCGATAAATGACTGTGCAACACGGCAATTGTCTCGCCGAACCGACTACGGAACCGTTCCACCGTCTGCGGCGTGAGCGATATTTCGGGCACCAGCACGATGGCTCCGCGGCCCTGGTCAAGGCCGTAGCGGATGGCCTGCAGATAAACCTCCGTTTTGCCCGAGCCGGTCACACCGTGCAGGAGCACCACGGAGGGCTTGAGCGTATCCATGGATTGCTTGACTAAGCTCAGCGCCGCGGCCTGCTCGGGAAAAAGCGCCAGGGGCACGGTCGGCAGAATCACCTGATCGGCCAGCGGATCGCGTGCAATGGCCTCGGTGGCAATGGTCACCAGACCTTTCCGGGCCAGGGTTTTGATCACGCCCGCGCCCGTACCGGCGGCGCGCGCGAGCGCGCTTAGCGGCATGGTCTCGTTGCGCAGGAGCACTTCGAGCGCCGCAGCCTGCTTGGGAAACTTGGCGCGCAATTCCTCGATAACCGAAGCCGCGCCGGCTTGAGCGGTCGGCGCCACACAGAATTGCTCGCGGAAGGCGGCGCCCTTGCGCCGGACGGCGCAGGGCAGAACGGTGCGAATGGCCTGCTCGATGGTGGCGGCGTAATAGCCCGCAATCCAGCGGGCCAGTTTCAGCATCGTCTCGTTAATGAGCGGCTTGGGACTGATCAGCGCGGCAATCGTCTTAAGATCGTGCCGGTCGGAATGGTCGGCAAAGCCGACCACGTAGCCGCGGGCCGTGGAATGCCCGAACGGCACGTGCACCCGCGAGCCCAGCCGCACGGTTGCGCCGAGCGCCTCGGGCACCTGGTAATCGAATTCGCGGTCCAGGGCAATTTCAACCACAACTTTGGCAATCTTCATCAAAACAGAATCCAGTAGTCAGGAGTCAGCATTCAGAAGCTTGAATTCAGAGTTCTTCCCGACTCTCTAAGAGGTCGGGATGACTCCCGTCTTCTGACTTCTTGTTTTTGTTGCCTTCATTCCCCGATGATTTTGATGAGCACCCGTTTGCGGCGTAAGCCGTCGAACTCGCCGTAGAAGATCTGTTCCCAGGGCCCGAAATCCAGTTTGCCCTCCGTCACGGCCACCACCACCTCCCGGCCCATAATGGAACGCTTGAGATGCGCATCGGCATTGTCCTCTGCACCGTTGTGCCGATATTGCGAATGCGGCTTTTCTGGCGCCAGCTTCTCGAGCCATTTTTCCATGTCCGCGTGCAAGCCGCTCTCATCGTCGTTGATGAACACACTGGCCGTGATATGCATGGCGTTCACCAGGACCAGTCCTTCGCGGATGCCGCTTTGCGCCAGGGCCCGCTCCACATCCGGCGTGATATTGACAAACCCGCGCCGGGCCGGCACTTCCATCCAGAGTTCTTTGCGATAGGATTTCATGTTTTTTACCTTTCCCGTTAAAAAATCAACTCCATCGAGCATGGCGATCAGGGACTCGCATCGTCGCAAGTCCTCATTTCTCAGAGAGTACGGTTAGCGTCAGCAGGGCGTTGCCCGGCAGGTCGAACTCGATGTTCTGCCCGTTGACCTCGATGCGCCCTACGCGGGCGGCGCGACCGACGAGAGATGT
>CAIXUF010000771.1 GCA_903922535.1 Candidatus Hydrogenedentota bacterium | reverse complement strand
TGCCGCCATTCAGATTGTAGGTGTGAACACAAGGAACTGTCGTGGCACCGGCGTCCAACCCCAAATACAACGTGTTACCTACATCCAGCACCCCGCTGTTCTGGTTCACCGTGTTAGTGCCCCACCAAATCCGCATCGCCGAGTTCAGACTCCCATCTTGTTTCCGCACCTGCACGGTGCCGTTCGCAACGGTGATCGTCTGCGCTCTCGCAGCCGTATTGCGGGAAAAATCAAAGTTGGTTACCCGTACCGAAACCGCGCCAGCGTTGGTGATGGCGACCGTGCAGTCGCCAGCGGGGTTGTGTTGATACTCCACCCCGCCCAGCGTCAAGGTGCGGCCCGCCGCCACGTTAAGCGACAGGGAGGCATCCGCCCCTTGAATGACACCGAGCGTTACGTTGTTCGTGATCGTCAAATCCCGCGTGGCGGCGGACATGTCAACATTGCGCAACACGTACGTGTTCCCATCCGTCTTTAGCAAGGTGACGTCGCCCGGCGGATCGAGCACTCGGATGCTTGGCGCCGACCAGGTGCCGGTAAGATTGGTAATGCCGTTAAGCTGGGCGGTGCTGCTGCTGTCGAAGATGGCGTAGTCCGCCACAGTACCACCCGGCATCACCCCGCCTGCCCAGTTGGCCGTATTGGTCCAACAGGGATTTGAGCCCGCGCCAGTCCATGTGCCATTCGCCGCCGACGCCACACCGGGCAGCAGGCAGAGGAGGAAGAGGGCGACAGTCACAAGCCGAATGCCGAGATTCGTGTTTTGCGTTTTCATACCTACTCCTTCATTTGTGTTTGGACGCTCAATAACGGCCGGGTGCTCTTTCGACAGGTTCCGCGCCTCAGAAGCGTCCTGGGCGTTGTTCGCTAGAGAGCAGTATGTCCGTTACCTTCATCAGCGCTCAACAACTCTAGCACTTTTGCACTCCAGCACTTGTTTTCTCATCCCTTGAACGTCCCTTGCAGAATCGCCTTGCGGCAGACGCGCTGGCGGCGCAGGAACCAGTCCGTGGTCATGTCCGCGCTGCCGAAGACCGGCTCGAGTCCGCCCGCGAAGCGCTCCCGCACCGGGGGCTTCTTCAGAATCAGGTTCAGCGGCACAGCCGAGTTCTCGTTCACCACCGCCAGCTCCCGCGTGTCCGGGTGCAGGTTCGACCAGCAGTGCTCCGCGGCTTTGAAGTCCGTCCTGGCGATGAACAGCTTCTCGCCCTGCTTGAGAACGACGGGCACCAGTCCGTCGGTCTCGCCCTCCAGACCCTTCGGCACGCCGAACGCCGACGCCTGCCGCTGGCCGCGGTCGCGGGCCCCCTTGAGATAGGGCCTGGCTTGGTTCACGGGATGCTCGAAAACCTTCTCGTCGACGAACGCGCACAGCGGGCTGGCCTCCGGATCGCTCAGCATCGTGAAATCCTCGAACTTCGCCGGCACGGTGTCGATGTAGCCCCGCGTCCGCCACATGTCCTCGTGCGTCAGAGCCGGGTCGCTGACCATCACATACGTCCAAGAGGCCGGCCAGGTCGCGTTCGGGGGCTGGAAGTCGTTCAGGACCGACCGGGCGTCCAGCGTGCCGTCCGGGACACCGTCCCCGCCGCCCCACACCTCCGGGTCGAACGCGTAGACGTTGTGATGCCCGTGGCGGATCAGGAAGGGCGAGACGAGGCCCTTGTTGCAGACGGCGTCGTTGATGCCCAGGTAGATGGCGATCAGGCTTTCCGGCACGTCGGGCACCAAGTGCGCGAGTTCAAGCGACTTGACGTCCTCACCCGTTGTCAGGTACTGCCTGAAACGCCCCAGCAGT
>CAIXUF010000770.1 GCA_903922535.1 Candidatus Hydrogenedentota bacterium | reverse complement strand
GGCCAGAGCGTCGGCCGCGCCGGCGTCTTTTTGGAGAACCGTGCTCGCGCCCCAGGCGAGCGCGAACGTGTAGCCGCCCTGCGTGCCTTGGTGCTCCAGGTCAAAGCGGATTTCCACGCGGTCGCCTGCCATCAGCATCCCGCCGGGTATCCAGCACGTCCCGACGCTCGCGAACTCCACGCTGTTGACGGCAGCTCCGGTGCCGCTGCACAGAATTTGCGGAGCCGCGTATAACTGCCCGCTGCCCGCATCGGTGGTTGCCAGCCGGTATTTGGCAATGAGCGTGTCTCCGGGTTGCGGCGTGGATAGGCTTTGAAACTCGATGTTGCGCCCGTCGGCGGAGAAATCCAGGCCGGCTTTCTGGAGCACGCCGTTGCGGTAGATGGTCAGGCTCTCCGGCGGCGCCGGCGTAGCCGTGAGGCTGAATGTCCGGTTAGCCCCATCCACAATCCCGGATAGCGTATCCGCGTCCACGAAGGAGGGCGCCGCTCCGCCGCACGGGCCTGTCGAACCATCCACCCTGACGCAATCGGTCGGGGATCCAACCACCGAATCGAGCGTGCCCATGAGGCTCACCATCGCCACGCGGCCCACTGCGTACCCGGGTCCTTTCATGGGACGCGCCCCGAGGTCGGCGATGAGCCCCGTCACGCCGCTCTCGGCAAGCGGCGTTGTCACCGCGCCGGTTTCTCCCGTGGATGGAGCGGAAACGGATGAAGTCAGCACCCGCACATCGCGCAGCCGCACCGGCTGTGCGCTCGACGGGACCGACCAGGACTCTTCGAACGAAACCCGCCCGTCGCTGGTGTACCGGGCTGTGTAATAAACGGCCGGCGTGCTGGTTGTGGTCGGCGCCAGTTGCACGCGTAAGTTGCCGTCGACGATCTTGATCGTCGTGCTCTGAGTAGCTATCGCGGATGCATCCATGGCCTCGAAGCTGGGCCATGAGATGGTAACCGAGCCGTTGAATCGCGTGCCATCCGCCTTATACAGCACGTCCTGTATGGTGGTCAGCGGTAGAGCGGCGTGCCCTGCAAGCGCGAACAAGGCCACGGCCGCGGCCAAACGAATCTTCATGAAAGCGGAACCCTCCTGCCGCCTTCAGTCTATCCGCCCGGCGCAATGGAACCCCTTGTTTCACGGGCCTTCAAGCGCCGCTAACCGCTTGAAACCGCGAATTCTAAACGAATTCCGAATGTCTTGTGACCGGCCTCTTGAAATATATGGGGCAGGCCCCCCGGCCCGCCCCGAAGGGGAGGGCGGAAGCCGCGAATCGCCTAGCCGCTCGTTAGTAAGCCCAGCGCCAAAGGCTCGCGCCCACGGTGAAGCCTGCGCCCACGGCAGCCAGCAGCACGATGTCGCCCTTCTTCAGGCGCCCTTCGCTAATCGCGTCTCGCGTTGCCAGCGGGATCGTAGCGGCCGTAGTGTTCCCGTAACGCTGAATATTGATCATCACCTTTTCGGGCGCGATCACCAGCCGGTCGGCAACGGCGTTGATGATGCGGATGTTCGCCTGGTGCGGCACCATCAGGGCCACGTCGTCGCCCGAGAGGCCGTTGCGCTTCAGCAGGTCGCGGCACGTTTCGAACATCTTGCGCACGGCGTACTTGAACACCGCCTGCCCATCCTGGTGTACGAAGTGCAGTTTCTTATCCACCGTCTCGTGCGACGGCG
>CAIXUF010000769.1 GCA_903922535.1 Candidatus Hydrogenedentota bacterium | reverse complement strand
GTGCGCCTGCCGGACGGATTGCTGACGCTTGAACAGACGACAGGATATCCCCACGAGGATGGGATTCGCTTCAAAGTTCTCGCCAGCGAATCGACCGGGAAACGGATGTTGGCCCTGTTCATGCCTTCCTGGGTCAATCGCGACAGCATTGCCGTGACAGTGAACGGCCAACACGACGAGTATCCGGTAGTGGACGACTTTCTCCAGATTGATCGAATCATGAAGCCTGGGGACGTGATCGAAGTCCAATTCAAACAGATTTCCGGCGTTGCGCCTCTCTTGCGTCCGGAGCGGGCGCCGGGATTTCATCGCTATATGCATGGGCCCCTGGTTTTGGGCGCGGACACAGTGGACGAAAAGAAGGCGCCGCTTGGCGCGCAAGTTGAGCCGTTGGGTGCGGCCTGTTACAGGGTGGACGGCGTCACCCTGGCGCCATTGTGCGATCTGACCGACCGGCGTGATGCCGCCAAACGCGCCAGTAGCGGTTCAATTCAAGTACTGTTTCGCGACTGAGAGTCTTTCCAGAAGAATCGACCTGTGGTTCCCCCAAACGCGTCCAATTGGCGGAAAAGGACCGGCGATGGCGGCATTACCCTGTCTATTCGTCACGGTCCATGGCCGTCTGCCAACGTAGTTCTTCAAACTCCGCAACGTGGGATCTGTCTGTGATTTGCGCACTCAGGCTGTCGGCAATAATCCCGTCCGTGACACGGACTGGGGCACCATGCGGGCTTTCCGGAAGGCTTCCGCATAGCGGCACCCGCACTGGTGTCCGCGGAAGCGGAACTGGGCTTCCAGCAGGTACGTGACAGAGTGGCCGTAGAGATGCTGCAGCCAGTCATTTTGGCTCTTGTGGCATTCCGCCATCTTGACCTTGGTGTCCCACACGTCGGTGATGTCCACGTAGGCCTCAGGCTCGAAGCCGATGCCGCCTGAGGTGTCGTAGTACCAGATTTCGTGAATGTGCCCAAGGGCGGGGTGGGCGGTCGGAATCAGCGGGACCGCGGCCATGACGTGTGTGTCCCAGACGATCTGGCCGGTGCGGACATGGTCCGGATGGTAATCCTTGTCCTTGTCGGGACACAGAACGACATCCGGTTTGAATTGGCGCAGCACGTCGATGACGTGACGGCGCACGTCGGGCGTGTCGTAGAGGAACTCGTCATCGTAGCCCAGCCAGAAGAACTCCGCATCGACGATGGCCGCGGCGTTCCGCGCTTCCATTTCCCGGATCGCCGCGATCTCCTCCCGGCTGAGGGTCGGTGACCCCACATCGCCTCTTGTCATCACCGCAATTCCGATGTCGTGCCCCTGGGCCCTGTATTTCGCAAGCGTCCCGGAACAGAAGATTTCCACGTCATCGGGATGGGGCCCGAACGCCATCACGCGCATATCCTTTGTCTCCTCTTGTTGCAGTTTCTTGTGGGCCGCCCAATCATGGAGACCCGCACCTGTTTTAGGCGGCCTTCGGGTTACCACAGCCACCAATAGATGACACACCAGATACCCGCGTAGAGACCATACCATAGCTTGATGGAGGCGTACCAAGGCCGGATTATGCCCTCATCATAGGCGGAAAGCACCTTGGGCGTCCACAGGAACGGTTCCCACTGTTCCCGGGGCGGCGGGGGGGTCAGCAGAGACACAACAACCATGCCGATGACAATGAGAACCTCGGCGATGAACGCGTAATAGAGCCAGTGCAGTTCGAATCCGAGAAAGGGCAGCCCCACGGCCACCGATATCTGGATGATCAGGCCGCCAATAAGCCCGAACACCGCAGCCTGATAGTTGGTCCGCTTCCAGAGCAGCCCCATGAAGACCACAGAAATGAACGGCGTCGCCACGTACGTCACCCCGGTCTGGAAATACCGGAAGATCCCGCCCATGTGCTCCACAAGCGGCGCCATGAACGCAGCAATGGCCAGAACCGAAAAGGCGGCCACGCGCCCCACAAAGATCAACCTGCGGTCATCGGCGTCCTTGTTGATGATCTTCTTGTACACGTCAAGGGAGAAGAGGGTGGCGGTCGAGTTTGCGAGACCGCTGATGGCCGCCATGATTGCCGAGAGGAATCCGGCCAGAATAATGCCCCGCAACCCCCAGCTTGGCGCAAAGGTGCTCATGGCAAACGAGAAGGTCTTGTCGACGTTGTCGAGGGGCGCCCCCATCTTCATGACGTTGAGCCAATGGAAGACAATGAATCCCAGGAAGCACGTGACCAACGGGCGGAAGAAGTTGATGAACCCGGCAAAGATGACGCCCATGATGCCGTCCCACACCGTGCGGGCGCCGAGCACGCGCTGGATCATCACCTGGTTGGCCGCCTGGTAAAACACAAACACGCCAAAGGTTCCGAAAATGATGCCCAGGAATGGGGCCACCGGGTCGCCCGCGGGATGATAGAGGTGAAAGCGTTCGGGAGAGGCCGCCACCATCGCGGACCAGCCGCCCGGGATCTGGTGAAGCGCAATGAAGAACAGGAGGGCGCCGCCGCCCACAAGCATGCTGCACTGGATCATGTCCGTCCAGGTTACGGCGATCATGCCGCCCTTCACGGTGTACAGCGCCACCAGAATGACTATGCCCCAGAGAATGACATAGAAGTTGACCCCGGTGAGCTGCGAAAAGGCCAGACTGCCGCCGTACAGGATCGGGACCATAAAGATGGTGCCGTAGGCAAACAGCATGACCCAACTGTATATGTTCGCGCACAGCGGGCCATAGCGCCGCAACAGCAGATCCGGCATGGTGGTAATCTTGTTCTTCATATAGATTGGAATGAACAAGAAAAGCAGAATGGTGTAGCAGGGGGCGCTCCATATCTCCCAGTTGGCGATGCCCATGCCGTTCTTGTATGCGGCGCCAACCGTCCCCACAATCTGTTCGCTTGAGACGCTCGTCGACACGAAGGCCGCGCCGATCATCCACCAGGGCAAACGTCCGGAAGCGAGGAAGTAACTGTGGGCGGATTGCCCGTCTTTGTTGCGCCGTGACGCCCACAAGCCCACGCCGACCATCAGGCCAATCGCGCCAATGATGACCGCAAAGTCCACTGCGTTAGACGAAAAGTTCAACGTGTTTCACCTCCATTGTCCGTGCGCCCGGGCAGAACCGTCACAGCACCGCTTCCGCCGCCCTGCGAAAGGCTGTGCTGATTTCCTTCACATCGTTGTCTGTCAGGCATGAAGCGATGGTGAGCAGAATGGACCGCCCGGCGAGGTCGTCACAGTTCGGCAGCACCCCCCGTTCGTAGCGGTAGTCCCTGGCAAACGCGTTCAGCGGATCGCTCCAGGGCCGGCCGGACGGGTCCTGACCGCGCCGTTCGACCAAGCTCCGGTTGTTCCAGTGCCAGTGCAGGCCCCACTGTTCCATGGGAATGCAGGCCATGCTTCCCGCCGGGCCGCGCAATCCTTCGGCGTCAAGAGCCCTGAAAAAGTCTTGGCAGAGTGTGGGTGTGGGAAGTGTGACAATCAGAAACGGGGAACTGTCACCTTCCGTATCGGCAATACGCCTGGGCTGAAGTCCCGGAATGGCTTCTATTTCGCGCCGAATCGCATACTTGGCACGCCGCATGGCTGCTGTAATCCGGTCGAGTTTGTGGAGCTGGGCGAGGGCCATGGCGCCGGCCAGTTCGCTCATGCGCGCCCCGATGCCCCACAGTTGGTACTGTTCATCGGACGGATCGAGGCGCCCTTCCGCATCGCGCGCGTAACCCATGTCATGCGCCGCAAAGGCGCGCTTGTACAGGTGCTCATCGTCGCACACGAGCATTCCGCCCTCGCCGGAAGTCATGTTTTTGTTGATCTGGAAACTGAAGATGGCAATGTCGCCGAAGCTGCCGGTGGGGCGTCCCTTGTAGCTGGCCCCGTTGGCCTGGGCGCAGTCCTCGACCACTTTGATGCCGGCACCGCGCGCCACGGACAACACCGCGTCTAGGTCACCCGGAGCGCCGCTCATATGCACCAGCAGCAGGGCCTTGCTGCGCGGTCCAATCTTGCGGGCCAGGTCCTGCGCCGACACGCAGAAGGTGTCGTCGATATCCACCAGCCGCGGAATCGCACCCGTGCGCACGATGGCGCTCAGGCAACTCACCCACGCATACCCGGGTATGAGCACCTCATCGCCCGGTCCCACGCCCAACGCCACAAACGCGCAAGTCAGCGCAGCGGTTCCACTGGCCGTTCCCAGGGCATACTGCCGGCCAAGGCGGGCAGCAAACTCCCTTTCGAGCGTGTCAACTGCGTGCTGGGGCGACGGGCCGTAGTAACGAAACGGGCTTCGATTCGCCAGTACCTTGACCACTTCATCAATCTCTTCCTGACCGATCCAGTGGGCGCCGGGCAGCTCCCACGGCAGGGGCTCCGTTCGTGCCGGAGTCCCCATGCAATTCGCCGCAATTTCGCGTGGATCATCTGTGCTCATGCTGTAATTCCCCGTCTTTTGTCTCTATTTCGTTGTCGCTGGGTTGTTCCATCGGATACATCCGTCAAGAACTGGGAACCCAGAACCGCCGATTCCCGTGCGCAAACCAAGTCAAATGATACATCTTTATGCAGTGCAAGTCATTCGAATTCGACAAGCATCACGCTCCTGGCGGGCAGGGTCAGTTGCAGGGTGGCCTCGCCGGGCGTCACGTGTTCCGTTCGTGCCTTCTCCATGTCATGCGTTTCATCGAGGAGGGAAAAAGTCGCTGTGGCGCACCCCTGCGGCAGCCCGGAAAGAGCGAGGGGGGCGGAGCACTCTTGATCGCCGCGGTTGGTGATGAACACGGCGGCCTTCGATTCGTTGCGGGCCGCCGTCGCGGTGACCCCGTTCAGGGCGGAACTCGACTGCACGGCGTTCTTCAACTGATAGAGCGCGTTGAACATCTTAAAGGCGTAGTAAGTCTTCGTTACGTTGCAGCTTGGGAAGTGATAGAGGCCACAGTATTGGCGGGTTGGCAGTGCATCGTAGTACATCGCCTTGTCAATGGAACTGCGCTGCATCAACGAAAAGGCGGCGCCGACAAAGACCGCACCCGGCATCGCGCGCATCTCGTCGAACACGTCCTTCGAGCCGTTCATCCGGTTCCACTCGTCAAAAATGCTTTCTGTCTTCGTGAAACCGGCTGTGTCCAGGCGGGCCCGGACATAATCAGCATGCCGGACGATTTCGGTGGCGTCATCGGTGTAGAGGTGCCAGGAAAAGAAATCAAGCGGTGCGGAGCTGTCCTTTGCGGAGACAAAGGCCAGGAAGTCGTCGAACCAGGTGATGAACGTCTTGTGAAAATCGCCGACATTCTCGCGGGTGACGGCGTAGAAGCCGCAGCCGCCATATCCGCCCACCTTGATGTCCGGGAAGCAGGTCTTCAGGTGGTTGGCGGCGACTCGGTACAGTTCGAAGTACTGCTCCTTCGTGCCTGTCCACATCGGCGGGTTCTCGGGTTCATTCCAGATCTCCCAGTAGCGGATATGGTACTGGAATCCGTTTGCCCAGCCCTCGTTGTAGTGTCGGACGATCCCCTCGCAAATCCGCGCCCACTTGGCAAAATCCTTGGGTGGATGGATGTGGTACGCCTTGATCGTGTGGTTGTTTTCAATGGTTACGCCGAGCCGGTAGAAGATCTCCGTTCCCGAACTCACCAGGCTCTTGATATACGCATCCGTGAACGCGAAATCGTATGACGCGGGGTCCGACGGGTCGGCGTCAAAATCCGGAAAAACGTTCGGGATATCCACAAAGTGTGTTCCACCGAACGCCCCGGCCGTGTCATGCAGTCGCGAGAATGGAATGCCCGCCTCCCGGAAGGACTTGATCTCGTCGCCGTACTGCACCGGGCTGTTGTTGACGCCGTGCAGTGGCTTGATTGTGCCGGCGGCGTCGGCAAAGTTAACTTTAATCCCCGCCGCGTCTGCGGTCACGCCCATGGGACAAAACGCAGCGGCACAGGCGGCCGCCATCACTGCGGACAGAAAGGTCATCCTCATCATCAAGACTCCTTTTGGCTCGCAACAGGCACGCCGTCCGTGCCGCCTTTGGTCTCCTGCGGCAACGTACCTGTTGGCAGCGCCGACCGCGCCGGCACTTGAGGTGCCCGCTGCGTAACGTCGACAGAGACTGGTCGAGCCTGTCCCGGCAATTCGGTATTCTATCACCCAGTGCGGTCTCTGTCGGAATACGCGGTGGACGTCAAAGAAGACTGGGGACGGCTCGCCGACACCTTGTCTTGATCGTCCAGATGGACACCAAAACCTGAAAACCGCAGGGTTTCTTTGGCCCCAACCGGGCACCGCCGCGATGCGAAGACAGTCGCGCCCCGATAATCGCTCTTGGCAGACGGCAGGAGGTCTTTCGGCAAGAGATGTATACTAATGAAGGTGGACACCTTGGAGAACGTGAAATGCGAAACGCTGTTGTGGCGATCTCTTTCGTTTGGGTAATGCTCGGCTTCGCAGTCGCTTCGATTAAGGGAGAAGCGGCTCAGAGTGCTCTTGATGACAACGACCAGGCGAAACATTCGGGCGAAGCTGCTGACATATCGAGATTCAACCCCAGGTGCGAGGGTGTTCAGTCAAAGAACCTTGTCAGAGACTCATCGTTTGAATGTGGCGCGGAGTTGTGGTCCTCGCTGGGAAAGCAGACTGGATGGGGAGGGGACTTGTCGGGTCTGTATGGCACGGTCGAATCCGGCGACGCATGGGATGGCACGCATTGCCTGAAGATCAGCATGGGGCCCGGCATGACTCCGGTCACTTACTTCGACGTCTGGCCGCCTGTTCACGAACGGCAACATGCGCCGCTTGCGGCAAATGTTGGCTGGATGAGTGTCACTCCGGGTGAACCGATCACACTTTCAGCGTACATGAAGTCGGACACAGCCGGAACGAAGGCCAAGTTTCTCTTTCGCTTTGCCAAGAGCGCGTTGGGTCCCATTCAGCAGGCTGAGCACGAAGTGTCGCTGTCACAAGAATGGACACGCTGCGCGGTAACGCAGACGGCCCTTGACGAAGATGTGTGCATTGCTGTCGGACCGGACATGACGGGCATGCCCGATACGGCCGCATCATTCTGGATGGATGCCGTTCAACTGGAAGCCGGTTCGAAAGCAACCGTGTTTGAAACGCGCGAACCCGTTGAACTTGGCGTAACCACGGGCCATTACGGAAACGTCTATAACCAGTCCGAACCTGTCACGCTCAAAGTCTGCGGCGACAACCGGAGCGGCAGTGATGTCTCGGTCCCGCTCAAACTTGAAATGGAGGACTATTTCGGGAACGCACTGCCCTCCGCGGTCTTCCCGGTTGATGTTCCTGCCGGCCGGCAGGTGACCGTGCCTTGGGTCCTTTCCGTTGCCGGCAAAGGGTATTACCGCGCGAATGTGACATGGACCGCCAACGGCCGCGACCACATGCGAAAGTTCGCCTTTACCGTCGTTGATCCCTACACCCATGATGATTCGCCCTTTGGCCTCAACCACCCCGCCACGACGGACGCGCAACTGAAGCTGCTTTCGAAAGCCGGCATTCGCTGGGTTCGGAATTGGGCGGTCAACTGGGAATGGGTGGAACCGGTCCGGGGCCAAATGTCCTGGGATGAACAGGACGAGCAGATGAAGTATCTCTCCACCGCCGGCATGAAAACGCTTGCGGTGTTCCCCAATCCTTCCACGAACTGGGCATCCACGGCCCCACCGTCTGTCGGACAAACACTCTGGTACAAAATGGCCTATATGCCCGCTGAGCCGCAGTTACTGTTCGACTTCGTCGGAAAAGCAGTGAGCCGGTACCAAGGGTCATGCGCCTATTGGGAATTCCTGAACGAACCGCTGTGGGTGCCCGACTTCTGCCTTCCCCGGAGCCAAGGGTACACAGTGGCCGACTACATGAACCTGCTGAGAAGCGCATACGGTGCGGTTAAGGCTGCCAACCCCAATGCCACGGTTATTGCGGGGCTTGCCACTGAACCCAATGACTTGCTGGGCGACGAGTTCATCGCGGAAGGCGGGCTCAAGTACTGCGACATCTTCAACCTCCATCCGTATGGAAGGTTGATTGTCCCCGAAGCATTTATCGAAAGGATGGGACGGACCCGGAAGGCGATGGACGCGTCGGGGGAACGAAAACCCATATGGGCAACAGAAACCTCCTATTACGGGGCGGATGACAAGCCCTGGACGCCTTGGGTGGCGCCGGCGGGGCATTTCTCCGCGGGACTTCTCTGGCCCAGTGAACGGGCCGCCGCCGATTGCATTGTCCGCCATGCCATTATCATGCTTGCCTACGGTGTGGAGAAGATATTCTATCATGAGCCGATTGAAGGGCCGGTCAACAATGGCACGATGGACATTGAAAACACCTTTCTCTCTCCGAATGCCGTGCCCAAGAAGTCTTATGCGGCGATCTCTGCCCTGGCGAATCTGCTTGGGCCTTCACCCAAATATGCGGGACAACTCAGGGAATCTGGTGCAAAAGGCATCTACGGCTACGCTTTTCAGTGCGATGGCTGCGCCCTCTTGGCCGTTTGGGCGCCCCGAGAAGACGGCGGGCAGAAGACCTGCAGGATTGAAGTGCCCCAGGGAATCGAAGCCTTTGACGTTATGGGGAACAAAGTGAGCATGGACAGAATCACCCTGTCTGAATCTCCGGTATATCTGCAATCCGGTTCCTTGACGGCGGAGGGGCTGGTCGCAGTCTGCACAATCAAGAGCGATATTCCATAGGGCGATGCTTGATCGAACTGTTGTGGTTCCCGAAACCCGCGCGGTCCGGACGCCTGACCCAAGTGACGTCATGTCAATGCGGGAAGTCGGCGGGCTCCGTCACCGACACGAACGCCGTGCTACCTGACGGCGGTTACCGCTGGCTGGGGCAGCGCCTCAAGGGCTGCGAACGCATGGAACCCAAACAACTGTACCGGAAATTCATCGAAACAGGGGGCCATATAGGGGTGAAGGGCGGGGACATTGCCGTCTCATTTAACCGGCGCTCACACAATCCCGTCATCGCTCAGGCAAAGCTCGACCGGAACCTCCCGCCCATCCCCTGGCTGCACAACAAACGCC
>CAIXUF010000768.1 GCA_903922535.1 Candidatus Hydrogenedentota bacterium | reverse complement strand
CAAGGCCGACACCATCCTCAATTATGTCTCCGCGGACTTCTCGAACGACCGCGTCGCCACCAAGCAGGAACTGGCCGATCATATCCAGAAGGCGAAGGACAAGGGCAAGCTGGACGAGGCCGCCCAGATGATCAAGGATCATGAAGCAAAGATTGAACTGAAGGACGCCAAAGTCACCGTGGACAAGAAGAAGGGCACCATTTCGGTATACCCGATTGACGCCAGCGCCGACATTGGCAACGTCACGGTTGAACTGGTCTTCAAGAAGGACCCGGACAAGGTGTGGCGCGTCGTTTCGATCAACATCGAAGGGATTTAAGAGCGACTGGCCGAAGAATCCTGAATTCAGAATTCAGAATCCAGAAGAGAAGACAAAAGACAAAAGACAAATCCGGGGCAACGCCTGATGGGATGCGCAGACTGGCAACCCCTAGGCGTTGTCCCGGATTTTTGTTTTCTGCGGTCTTGGGGAGCGCAGAGACCTGGAAAGCGAAACCGCATCACGGTCACGGGGACAAGTTGCATGCCGTCCCGTTTTCGTTATCCGCCTGGCAACGGCAATGGAGGATTGCGCCTCTTGTCCACGGGTCGAAAAGGACTGCCCCAAAGGCCCCTTCAAAGTCTCAGCCCAACGGAGCGGGTCGAGTTATCCGCCGTTCTTTACTCACTGGACCTATGCCCGAAACGCAGGTGTCGACCCAAACACAGCAATTGATGTTTCGGCGATCAGCTCCAAGAAGAAGAACGAAAAGGAGTTAAGGGACGGAAGGGACAAATTCGACCCGCACCGTCGGGGTGAGGGTTGACGGGGTCGTTTGGGTCCTTTAGGTCACGTTCGTCCCTTGCCTTGGAAGAAAGGCGCCTATATCGGCTCCCTTTTCCAGTTGCCTCCTCATCCGTTCGCCGGGAGGGACAGGACGGCGCGGGTGCCTTCGCCCTCTTTTGACGTGAATGTTAACGTGCCGCCGTGTTCGTGCACGATGTTTGACGAGATCCAAAGGCCCAGTCCCATGCCCTCCGAGCCGAGTTTCGTGGTGAAGAACGGAGTGCCCATCTGCTTGATGTTCTCCTCCGCGATGCCTCCGCCCTCGTCGCGGACTTCGACGATCACCATTCCCTTGGGCTTGTCATGGGAGGTGGTCACTGTTACGGCGTGATCGCGGTCGGGCAGTGCCTGGCAGGCGTTCTGGATCAGGTTGATGATTACCTGCTCCATGCGCTGGAAATTGCCGGTCACCAGGGGCACGTCCTCTCCCAGTTCGACGGAGAAGCGATCCGTATGCTTTTTCACCAGGCTGGACATGAGAATCTGGGCCGAATTGACGACCATGTTGACATCCACGGCGGCCATGCGCTCCCCGGGGCTGTTGCGGGCAAAACCGCGCAGTTCATTCACAATCACGTCGATCTTTCTGGAACCGGCCAGGGCATTGGCGTACATCCCCGGGAGTTTCTCGCGACACTCGGTGTATTCGAAGCCGCCCAGCACGAAATCCCCGAAATCGTCGTAGAACCGGTCCAGGATGGGGCGCACGTCGTCCCACACCTCCGACAGGGCCGTCACATTGGACATGATGGAGTGGTTGGGGTTGTTGATTTCATGGGCAACGCCGGAGGTCAGGATGCCGAGCGAGACGAGTTTGTCGGCCTGGACAAGCTGCTGCTGGCGAAGGCCGGCCTCCTCCTGTGCGCGGACCTGCTCCGTGATGTCCATGACGGTTCCAAACATGCGTGCCGGCGCGCCCTTTCCGTCCAACTCCACCTCGCCCTGCGCCTTCAGCACGCGCTCCCCGCCGTCAGGCATTATAATCCGGTACTGGGCGTTGTATTTCTCCACCCCGCGCAGTGCCCGGTCCACACACTGCTCCAGATGCTCCCGGTCGTCGGGGTGAATCCTTTCCAGAACGCGCGCATAGTCGAGCGGCCCCGACTGCGGCGCCAATCCGAAGATGCGGAACAACTCGTCCGACCAGATCAGTGCATCGTTGGCGAAGTTCCAGTCCCAACTGCCCATGTGGCCAATGTGCTGCGCCTCGGCCAGGCTCTGCTCGCTCTTGCGCAGGGCATCCAATGTCCGGGCGTTTTCCTCGTTCTTTTGCACCAGTTCCGCTGTGCGCTCCCGGACGCGATGCTCCAGATCGTCGTGCGCACGCTGCAGAGCCTCCTCCATGCGCTTTCGCTCCGTGATGTCCGTGGAGATTCCTCCGACGGCGAAGATGCGCCCTTGCGCGTCGCGCAGCGGAAACTTCACCGAAATGAAAGTCCGGCCGGCGGAGCGTTCCTCGACGATGATCGGCCCGCCCGTTTCGATCACCCGCCGATCATTGGCCACGTGCCTCCCGCCCTCTTCAGGGTCGGCCACGAACTCGCGGCTGGTCTTGCCGAGAAGATCCTGAACGCTCATGCCAGTCACGCTGCACAGCGGTTGGTTGGCAATAATCAGCCGTCCTTCCAGATCCTTGACGTATATGAGCGCCTCGCTGTTGTCAATGATGGATTGCAGCAGCGCCCGGCTCCGCAGGATCTCCTCCTCGGCGCGCCTTCGGTCCGTGATGTCGGTCAAGAACGAGTAGTAATAGTCGTGCGCCCCTTCGGCGTCGCGGACAAGATGCACCAGCAGTTCGATGGGCACGCGCGTGCCGTCTTTTCGCAGGTATTCCTTTTGGTATCGTACGGGCTGTCCGGTCCGGTGAAGAACTTCGAGTTCCCGGCGTTCAATTTCGGACCATTCCGGCGGTGTGAGGGTGGCCGCCCAGTCCACGCCGCGCAGTTCGTCCGCGTCATATCCGATGAGTTGCTCGTAGGCCGGGTTTATCATGCCCAAGCGTCCGTCGGGATAGCCGACGGCAAAGGGCTGACTGGCGTTCTTCAGGATGTCCGCAAGGAATTCGTTTCGCCGCTCTGTTTCCCGCAGCACCTCCTCTGCCTGCTTGCGCGCGGTGATATCCTGGACAATGCCGGCCAGGCGGCGGTAGCTGCCTTGTGCGTCCTGGCTGTGCCGACCGCAGGCCCAGATCCAGCGCTGCTCGCCGTCTGTGCGGAGAATCCGGCACTCGAAGTCCCAGTTGCCCTTCTCCAGCAGGGCTTTCTGGAACTTGCGGTCCACCTCGGCCCTGTCCTCGGGGAGGACATGGTCCAGGAACATCTCGTAGGTCCACTGCGCGCACAGCGCCTTGTAGCCGAAGATGCGGTCATGCTCGATCGTTCGGAACGCGGTGTGGTCGACCAAATCCAGATCCCACGCGCCGGTTTGGCTGACCGACAGGGCAAAGTGCAGCCGTTCTTCGCTCTCGCGCACCGCCTGCTCGGCCTGCTTGCGCTCGGTAATATCCCGGAAGACGAGGACCACGCCGGTGGTGTTGCCGTTTGCGTCCTTAATCGGCGCGCCGCTGTCGTCGATTGGGACTTCCGTCCCGTCCTTCCGAACCAGGAGGGTATGGTTCGCAAGACCCACCACGATACCTTCCCGGAGGACCTTGTCCACCGGGCTCTCGACCCCGGCACGGGTGTACTCGTTGACGATCTGGAACACCTGCCCGATGGGCGTGCCCAACGCCTCCGGAAGCGGCCAGCCGGTCAGTTTCTCGGCCTCTGGATTCATAAAGGTGATGCCGCAATCCAGGTCGGTGGCGATGACCGCGTCGCCGATGCTGGCCAGCGTGGTCGCGAAGCGCGCTTCGCTCTCCCGCAGGGCCTCCTCGGCCCGCTTGCGGTCCGTGATGTCGGCGCTGAGTTCCATGATGCTGTGGGGCTGCCCCTTTTCGTCACGGCGCAGCGCCCACAACACGGCGATGGTCAGTTCCCTGCCGTCCTTGGAACGGCGGACGCGTTCGCCCTGCCAGTAGCCCTGTTCCAGCAGGATGCGGCGGGCCTTCTCCAGTTCCTCGTCCACGGGCATCTGGAATAGCTCGTGGGTGATGCAGCCCACGGCCTCATTTGCCCCGTAGCCGTACAAGCGGCGGCATCCGTCGCTCCACCGCACAATCCGGTGGTCCGGGTCGAGCGCGAGGATGGTGCCCCTGTCCAGAAGGTCCAGTTCCTCCTGCTGCGCGGTGCTGACCGCCTCGGCCCATTGCGCCTTGCGCAGTTGTCCCATCAACACGCAGAGAAGCAGGTTGGTGCCGGTGAAAATGGTCAGTGCGAGAATGTCGTTGGGCGCGTCCACCCGAAAGCCAGCGGGGGGAAGATAGAAGTAGGCGGCCGCCAGGGCCGACAGAATGCTGGCAAAGACTCCCGGGCCGCCGCCCGCGACGGCCGCGACCAGCAGCACGGCCGGATAGAGGGTGACGAAGGTCGGAAGCGGACCGAACGAACGCATGAGCCACAATCGCAGCCCCGTGCCCACGGCAACCGCCACCGTGGCGAAGGAATAGCGCAGCACGATCTGTATCCAATGGCTCCGGTAGTCGCCGGGCACGCCGCGGAGTTTGCGGCTGCCCGTTCTGGCCGTGACGACCATGGCGAAAATGGCCAGCACCAGCAGGGACAGGGGCGTTCCGATGGAAACCATTGTGATGGTGCGGCTGGCGCTCGCTTTGGAGGCACTTTCCCGCGCATCCAGCAGCCGTTGTTCCCTGTCCTGCATTCTCGCGACGGCGCCGCGGAGGCCGGCCATGATCTTCTGGCCCTTGCCGGTGCGGATTACCTGTGCGGCCGCATCCATCCCAGACTGCTTCCGCAGGTCGATGGTCTCCCGCAGTTCGGCAAGTTTTTCAGCCGTCAGGGCTTTGACCTGCTCAAGTTCTCCCGCCTGGACGGGATCGTCGCTGACAAGGCTTCCCAGCCCGTCAATTTCCCTGCCGAGCAGGCCGGAGGCCGCGGCATAGGGCTCCAGGTATTCTTTCTCGCCGGTCAGCACGAAACCGCGCTGGCCGGTTTCGGCGTCCTTGAGTGTGGAGAGCACGCTTTCCAGCTTTTCAATGACCTGGTGGGTGTGCACCACCCCCCGGTTGGTTTCAAGAAGCTGCTCCGTGCTCAGATAGGCGCCGATGCCCAGGGCCGCGATGACGGCCAGCGCCACGGCGAGACTCGACCCGAGTTTTGTGCCAGTGGTCATTTACCATTCTCCGTCACTTGGCCGGTGTTTGGCCGCAAGACTGTGCATCCGGCGCAGGACATGGTTCCTTTGCGGGATTGGCACTCCGTCCGGTTGCGGCCATCATGGCATTTGGCGGTTCACAAAGATTATAGATTATATCCGATAGCCGCGCGGGGTGCCCACAACGAAGCGGAGCGCACCGTCTTTGCGTGCACTCAGGCCCAGTCTTGCCGCGCTCCGCGTCGCGGTGAGTCTCCTGCGCGCGGTATCAGGCCGCTCCCAACTTCTCCCTGTCTGGCCGGAGGGATGGCCCCCAGAGGGTGAAGAAGACAAGCGTGCCCATGCTGAAGCCGAGCAGGCCGCCCATAAAGACGCAGAAGGGAAAATGCGCCGCAGTGTAGACTCGGCCCACCCCCTGGAGCGTGCCCCAGAGTATCAGCCCGGCACGAACGCGGCGATCGCGCGTGAACCAGAACAGCGGCGTCAGGAGCGCAAAGGCACCCGAGGTGTGGCCGGAGGGGAAGGAGTTGGTGCCGCGCAGGATCTCGTCCGGGATGGGGCGGACAGACTCGTTCCAGGGTTTGTTCGCGTCATTGAAGGGTCTGGGGCGGGCTATGGCGTTCTTGATGGGCTGGGTGATGCCGAAATCGGTCAGCACCGCTGCCAGCAGCACCAGCCAGAATACCCGCGAGAAACGGCGCATGGTGTCGTCGTCCATGGTGCGGAACATCCAGATGAAGGTCCCGAACGCTGCCACAGACATGAGCACCATGAGCACGTTTGCGCCGATGTAGGTCTTGTTTTCCCAGTTCTTGTACATCACCGCGAGAAGGATGACGGAAACAACGGCGAAAGCCCGGCAAAGAACCGGCTTTCTGGCCGGAAGTATTCCCAGCAGCGGCGCCACCGCCAGCACCACAAACACCGGTATCAGATTGGGCAGGGCCGTCTTTCCGTAGGAACGGTAAATCAGGGCGGACAGTGTGAGCATCACGATGGTGAATACAAGGTAGTAGATGATCTTCTTTCTTGGCGGGAGGCTGTAGAGCGCGTAGAAGATCATCCAGCAGATGAACGGAAGCAGGATGAGAGGGTTGGTGTAGTCGTTGATGGCGCGGAACAGCTCGTCCAGGCCCGGCGCGTAGGTGTCGGGATTGATGGCGGCCAGAATGGCCTTGTCCGCGCCGTCCGTCAGAGGCACGAGAAACCTGCCCGCCGCATACAGCACACCAAAGGCGACCGCAAAGCCGGCCGCGAGAATCACCAGCCGCACAACCACATTGCCGACACAATCCCGTTTCACTGCATACTCCTTTTGAATTGCAACGAGTCCCAATCGTCATTGCGGGCAAAGCGAAGCAATTTCTTGAAACGATGGCCCAACATCTGGGTTATGGAGACAAGAGATTGCTTCGCTTCGCCCGCAATGACGGAGCACTCGCAATGACAGTGCCATTTTTTGAATCTAGACATGACAGATCTGACCGGATGCCATGTCCGGCCCAACCTGTTGACCGTTTTGACGCGCTCATTTCTGCTTCGGTGTCACTTTGACGCGGTAGGTGGTCCTGTCGAATTCCCCTGGGCGGCCCGCCGCGGGCTTTTCGGAAAGCACCTTCACCAGGACTTCGCACGGGGTGTCGCGCTTGATTTCCAGTTTCTCATCCCCTTCCGCCGGGTCGCCGTTCACGGTCCAGGTGTGGCGTCCGTAGCCGGGCAGTGCCTCCAGGGTCAGCGTGAGGCCGGCTTCAACGCTCACGTCGTTGGCCGGTGTCTCCGCGCCCTCCACGATGGCCGAGGTCTGGGCCGCGACCGCGTCCCCCCTGAACTCCGTGTAGGTGAAGAGATGCGGCCCGGCCTCTTTGAACAGGTACACCAGCGCGCCCGCGCCCGGTCCCTCGGAGACTACTTTCCGGTCCACTTCCCAGCGGGCCTTCACGCCGGCGGCCGTGCCCATGTCCAGGGTCAGCGTCCTGCCGACGGGAAACACCGGGGGAAGGTCCATCTCGACGCCGCCCCGGCCCATTTCCCTGGACAGACCCGTCTGGCGCTTCAATTCATCCAGGGGCATGTTCAGTTTCTGGGCAAGCGCCTGAAGACTGGTCTTCTTTTCGCCCAGCGGGGTGTATACCTTGAGCCAGGCATCCCCCTTCGCCGTGTCGATGCGCAGGTCATAACTGCCCACCTCCACGGTGGGACTGGGCGTCAGGGTCACGGTTCCGTCCGCCTTGGAGAAGCGGAACATGTGGCTGTAGTCGCTCTTGCCCACCATGAGATGGAATCCGTGGATTTCGGCCGCGGGAACCGGCACGCCGTCGGCCAACACCTTTACCGTTGCCGACCCGGTCGTGTTGTCAAACACCACCTTTTCCGGTTCTGTGGTCAGGGTTGCCGCACCGGCGCAAAGCGCCGCGGCCAGTGCCGCGATTGTCGTTATCCAAGGGTGCATGCGCATGATCTCATCCTCCCGTGCCACCCGCATTTTTTGCATGGCGGCCGTTGCCGTTCTCAAACTATATAGTGATACAGGCCGCACGGCAAAAAGTTTCCGCCGCGTCCGAACTTGGGGCGGCCGCGCGGTTTGGTGTACGATGCTGACGTTAAACTGTCCCTATTTCGCTGGAGCCACTTATCCCGTCATGAGCGAACCCGACACACTGACCGCAAATTCCCAGGCACCCGATGCTGCCGGCGATCCCTTTGCCAACGCGTTTCCGCCGCTGGCGGTCCTTGCCGGTGCGGCATTTGTGGCGCTGACCGCGGTGGTGTGCCTGTTTGGGCTGTTCGGACAGTCCTTTGCCGAGCGCATGAGCAGCCGCGTGGGCGACATTGAGGCGGCGCGGGCGCGTTCGCTGTATGAGGCCGGTCTTGTGGAGAGCGCCATCGACGCGTATCACAAGGCGCTGGACATGAAGTTCGACGATCCGAAGCAGCGGCGTTGGGCGCTGCGCCGCTTCGGTGAACTGCTGCTGAACGAGAAACGGCCCGAGGATGCGGTGCCGATTCTCAAGGAATGCCTCACGGTCTATCCGGATGATCTGCCCGCCCATGACCTGTACTGCCAGGCGCTGGAGCGTGTCGGCCGTGCGGGGGAACTGGTGGACGCCGCCAATGCCCTGTTTGCCGCCGCCGCGCAGAACCGCGGCAGCCAGTCGGCGGCAAAGTATTACCTCGGATGCGCATGGGAAAAGCTTGGCAAGCCCGACGGGGCGCTTGCGGCGTGGACCGAAGGGCAGGCGCTGGACCCCAAAGGCCGCTGCACCTACCGCGCCGCCAGCCTGCTCCACGCCCGCGGTGACAACGCACGCGCGCTCGACATGCTAAAGCAGGTTCCAGACGACCTGGTCGGCAGTGATGCCGACGCCGTGCGGACACTCCGCAAAGAGATTGAAGGGGAACGGAATGAAAGTCCCAAGCCGCCCCAGCCGCCGGCAGGCGGGTAATCGGACGGTGAGCTCTTCCGGGGAACGCCAATGAATCAGGAAACCGGCGCGGAAACGCAAGACTGTCCGTCCCGCCGCGCAAACGCGGCTCGCCGGGCATTCTCCGTTGCGTTCCTCTTCGCGCTGGTCTTTTTGGCGGCATGGCCATGGGAGATGTTCCAACGCATCATTGACGGCCCCACGCTGGTCTTTGCCGCCTCTGTGCTCATGCTTGGAGCTGGTCTGGTTGGCGAGGGGGTGCCGTTTCCCCGCAAAATCCCCTATCCCAAGGGACTGGGACTGCCCATCGCGCTGATCGCGTTCGCCTGTCTCCAGTCAGCCCTGCACTCCGCCGACCCGTCCGCGTCCAAAGCGCTCATCATCAAGTATGTCTGGTATCTGCTTCTGTCCGGCATGGCCGCGCCGCTGTTCAGCCGTCCTGGCAATGCGCTTCTTGCCTGGCGCGTGTTCGCGGTGTCGGCGGGACTTGTGGGTGTGTATGCGGTGTGCTGTGCGGCGGGCTGGCTGACTCCGGCGCTCGCGGGCACACATGAGTACTTTGGGCGGCGGCTGACAGAAGATGTCCGTATCGGCGCGTTTGTGCGCATTGCCGCCACGACGCCTGACTATAACCAGGCCATCCTGCCCATGCTGGCCGGGCTGCCATTTCTGCTGGTGTGGGCCACATCGTCTGCGTCGCGGCGTGTGGGGCGGATGGTTGCGACGGTGCTGGCGCTTTTTGTTGTGGCCGGGGTGGCGGTGTCTTTTTCGCGCAGCGGTTTGCTGGCCGTGGTGGCGGTGTTTTCCGGAGGAGCTTTGTTGTGGGTGCGGGCGGGGCTGCGTGGCGCGGGCGTCCCGCCCGTGTTTGGGACTCATGGGCAGGATGCTCCTGCCACGATCCTGGACCGGCGCCGATGGACTATTCGTGTGATGGTGGGGTTGGCGGTTGTGGTGTTATGTCTGGTGGTGGTGATGGTGGCCGGTGGCTATGCTGAAATGCTGGTGCGGCGGGCGCTGCGCGGCTTCAATTCGCCGGACCCTTCTTACCGGTCCCGGCTCTACGTGTTTGGGCTTGCATTCAAGTTGTTGCCGAAATACGCGCTGTTCGGCTGCGGCATTGGCGCTTCTGGGGCGGCCATTGGTTCCGTGGCGGAGCCGGGCAAGTGGATGGGCACAGCCATCCACAGCATGCCGCTGATGATGTGGTTTGAGACGGGTATACTCGGCCTTATCGGCTGTTTCTGGCTTTGGTGGCGGCTCGTCAGGCGGGTTTTTACCGGGCTGGTGCGCCGTTCTGATATGGAGTACCGCCGGTTGGGATTTGCCGCGCTGGGCACACTTGCCGTGCTTTTCTGGATGACCGCGATTCAGCCGTTCCAGGAACTGTCATTATTCCCGGTGCTCGCGGCGCTTATCATCGGCCCGGCTTGCAGGTTGGAAAGTGGAGAAGGCTCTCCGCAGCCCGCCGCGTCGCGGAAGTGGCGTCTGGCATTCGTTTGTGCCATGTCGGCGGTCGCCCTTTTGGTCTGCGGCAATATTGCAACGTATCAATATGTGGCATCCGATGTTTCCAAGTATGCCACCGCGCTCGAAAGCGGCCTCGCCGCGGAACAGCACGGCGATTGGGAATTGGCAAGGACTCATTATGCGTCAGCGGGCAATATTGCCCTTCATTGCCCGAAGAGTTGCAGCGTTCCCACGCCTTTTCCGGACGTCCGTTCCAAGGGCCTTCGCTGGGACGAACGCGAGCAGTTATCCAGAGCACAATACTACGACGAGGCTTTTCGCGCGGCCGATCTTGAGTTTGTATTCCTCCGACTGCCGGGTCGCGGCGGACCACCGGATATGCCGTATCAGGTTGCCGAGTTCGGCGTAACCCGATGCCTGTGGAACGCGGGCAAGACAGACCAGGCCCTAAAGAAGCTCGAGAACGGAAGACTCAAAACAGCGTATCCGGATGCCCCCTATATAATGGAGAAGGGGTACGAATTCTGGCCGGAGGCCGCCTATTCGGCGGGAGAGATGTATTGGCAGGCACATCAGTTCGAACAAGCTCTCCATATGTGGACACGCGCCGCAGAGATGAATAAGACGCGCAAGCCCTTCCCGCCGCTGGAGTATCCCTTCGACGTTGCCTCGTCGATGGATGAGGTCTACCAAAAGCTTGATGCTGAGGCGAAGGCGCTGGCCGATACCGCAAAACCGGCAGACGTCGGGCATCGCGTGGCGGCGTTGCTGCGGCTTGACCGACAGGATGAAGCGGTGAATGCGCTTGGGGCCGCACCCGCCGACGCCCCGGAATTGTCGGTGTTCAGAGATGCGTTAAAGATTCGATGACGGACACGTAGGTGCGTGAAGTGCCGTGAAACGGCACGGAACGCACCGTGCTCCTATGGGCGGCATGGACGGAACGGCGGGGATGCGGTGCGTTTCGCGGCGCTTCGCGCCGCTCCACGCCGCTCCACGCACCCTACTTTCTCTCCAGCGCCTTCATCCGCAACAGTGCCAGGCGGTGGTTTGGCAGGCGTTTGAGCGCTTCGGCGTAACCGGCTTGGGCCTCGTCGCGCCGCCCGCCCAGTTCCGCCGCGGCACCCTTCCAGAAGATCATGTCGGCGTTTTCGTATCCGGCCGCGCGGGCGCGGTCGAACGCGGCCAGTGCCTCCGGCAGGAGTCCGTTGAAGATCAGCCGCTTGCCCGCCGCATACTCGTCCTCCCCGTTTCTTGGATTTTTCGCCAACAGTTTGGACACGGTTTCGGATCGGCGCGCGTTCTGGCCGGCCCAGTACACGCGGAAGCATTCCGCCGCGTCGGCCACATCGCCCCGCGCCAGTTCGTTCCGGCCCAGGGAGAGGTTCAATTCGTCCAAACCGGGTGCGGGCCGGGCCAGCGCCAATTCTTTTGCGGGGCCGCCGTGGGCCAGCGCCAGCGCCAGCCGGCCGGCTTCGCCCAGCGGCGCAACGCCCTCTTTGTCGAGCCGGAGCATTTCCGCCTGGACCAGCGGCATGCCCGTCATGGTGCGTCCGAACTCGGCGGCCACTTCGGGCGAAATGAGCGGGCAGGCCGCCAGGGCCTCGCGAATGGCGCGTTGGGCCTCGTAGAGCCCGCCACGGTCGGCCGCCTTGCGGGCGCCGTCGAGGAGATGGCGGGCCGTCTGGCGCGCCATGACGGTGTGCCCGTACTGCCGGGCCCCGGTGAGCACCAGCGCGCCGACAAGCGCCACGGCGACCCACAGCCCCGCGTTGTAGGCAATGTATCTCTTTAGACGCCGTGTCGGCATGTGCGCATCCCCCTCAGAACGCCTGATCCAGGTGGAGCACCACCGGGATCGTGCGGAATAGTATCTTGATGTCGGTCCACAGGGACCACTGCTCGATGTAGGCGATGTCGAGCTGCACCATCTGGTCGAAGGAGAGGCGGTTGCGGCCGCTGACCTGCCACAGGCCGGTGAGGCCCGGACGGATGTAGAGCCGCTTCATGTGCCAGTCCTTGTAGGCATCCACCTCATACTGAATCGGCGGGCGCGGCCCGACGAGGCTCATGTCGCCGCGCAGCACGTTGAACAACTGCGGCAATTCGTCGATGCTCGTCTTGCGGATGAACTGGCCGAAGCGCGTGATGCGCGGGTCTTTCACGATCTTGTAGACGGGCTTGCCGTTCGCATCAAGCTCGTGGTGCTCCCCGCCGTCCTGAATCATCTTCTCCAGAAAGGCCTTGTGGATGGCGGGGTCGGAGTCGGCGCGCATGGACCGGAACTTGATCATGCGGAAGGTGCGGCCGTTCAGCCCCACCCGTTCCTGCACGAAGAACATGCCGCCGGGAGAGTCGAGCTTGACCAGTATCCCCAGGACCAGTAGCACCGGTGAAATCGCCAGCAGTCCGGCCGCGGAAAAGGCAATGTCCATCAGGCGCTTGGCCACCTGCGGCGTGGTGGCGTAGAGGCCCAGATTCTGGACGCGCAGCAGGGGCACGTCGCCGACGAGTTCAGGCAGCGCGCTGGTGCGGAAGAAGGGCTGGAACGGGGTGCACATCTTGATTTGCGCGCCCATCCGCCAGCAGGTCTGCGCGACGCCGAGGCGCTGCTCCGGGGGCATGCCGGCGGGGTCAAGCGCGAGGATGACCTCGTCCAACTGGTGGCGGTTGATGAGTGCCGTGAGTTCGTCCAGCCGGCCCAGCACCTTTGTGCCCGCGTTCGCCCCGTCGCGCGCCGGAATTTCACCGATGTACCGGTATTCCGTGGCCGGTGACTGGAGCGCCCGCAGCAGCCCCTCGGGCGGCGCGCCGTCGTGGACCACCGCCACGCGCGTGCGCCAGAGCCCGAACGCGTGCAGCACCAGCACGCCCATCAGCACGAGCGCGTTGTAAAGCAGCACCAGGAAGAAGGCCAGCAGCCCCTCGTATGCGATAAAGAGCAGTGCCGTGGACTGGGCCTGGTCGGGCTGGACCGTGCTGTAGCCGCTGAACAGCAGGAACATCAGCGCCGAGCCGAGCAGCACGCCCTTCAGCAGCGTCCCCGATCCGCGAAAGGGCCGGGTGTCGCACAGGTTGGCCTGGAACAGATCGGCCCACTCAAAGACCAGCAGGCGCAGCACGGGCACGATCAGCAGCAGCGGGAACCAGGGGGCGAATTCCGGGGCGCGCACCACGCGCAGCATGGCGGGAAACATGGCCGGCACCGTGGCGGGCGCGCCGCCCAGCGAGGCGGGCCAGGAGAACATCATCAGCCAGGCCAGCACCACGCCGAAGGCCAGCAGGGCCAGATCGCCTGCGGCCTGCGCCGCGGCCACCACGTGCCCCTTGCGCCCACGGCCCCAGCTTACGGCCCAACTGGAGGGGTCCAGTGCGGCGGCACCGTTCCCCGGGACCGGGGTTTCCAGTGCGGAGTCTGTCATGTGCGCCTCTTCGGGCATGGGCCTTCCATCCTCAGCCAAACGCGCGGACCGATGCGATCACATGCGCCGCCTGCTCGTCGGTCAGATCGGGATGCATCGGCAGGGACAGCAGTTCGGCCGCCTCGGCGGTGGTGAGCGGGGCACCCTCGGGCACCGTGCGCACCCCCGCATAGGCGTCTTGCAGGTGAATCGGCACCGGATAATGAATGCCGCAGAAAACGCCGCGTTCCTTCAGGAATGCCATGAGATCATCGCGGCGCGGATGGCGCACCACGTACAGATGCCAGACCGGTTCCGCGCCGGGCATCACTTCCGGCAGCACCAGATCCGGGGTGCCCGCCATGCCCTCGCTGTACAGCGCGGCGAAATGGCGGCGTTTCGCGTTCCACCCGTCCAGATGGCGCAGTTTTACCGAAAGGACGGCCGCCTGCATGCTGTGCAGGCGGCTGTTGAAGCCGACCACCGGGTGGATGTACTTTTCCGACTGGCCGCAGTTGCGGTAGACACGCAGGGAATTGGCCAGCGCCTCGTCGTCGGTGACCACCGCGCCGCCCTCGCCGTAGGAGCCGAGGTTCTTGCCGGGATAGAAGCTGAAACAGCCGCACACGCCCATGGAGCCCGCGCGCCTGCCCTTGTAGCGTGCGCCGTGCGCCTGCGCCGCATCCTCCACCACCTTCAGACCATGACGGTCGGCAAACTCCAGAATGGGGTCCATGTCGGCGGGCTGCCCATACAGGTGCACCGGCATGATGGCCTTCGTTCGGGGCGTGAGCGCGCATTCCAGCAGCGCCGGGTCCATGGTGTACCACGGGTCTTTCGCGTCCACCAGCACCGGTTTGGCCCCGGCCAGCGTGATCGCGTTCACCGTGGCGATAAAGGTGTTCGCCACCGTGATGACCTCGTCGTCCGGGCCAATCCCCAGCGCGCGCAGCGCCAGATGGAGCGCATCCGCGCCCGAGGCCACGCCCACGCAGTGCTTTGTCCCGCAGTAGGCCGCGAAGTCCTTCTCGAACGCGCTTACGGCATCACCGAGGACGAAGGACGCCGAGGACATCACTTTCTCCAGCGCCTCATGAATCTCGTCCCGCAGGGATTGATACTGGCTGACCAGGTCGACAAACTGAACCTTCATCGGTGAACGCTTCTCCAAGATCCGTCCGCGGACGGCATAGAACGCCTCGGCCAAGGGGACTGCATAAGATACCGGCACGAACGTACCTGCCGGAACCCCTGTGATGCTAAGAGTATACGCGTCCGCGTGCGTGCCCGCAAGGAAAAGGGTGAAAAGAACACATGAGACGGATGGAGATGATGGGAAGAATGGGAAGTATGGGAGAGCCATGAGTCGGGTCTTGGGTCGGTTTTGTATATCGGGGGCTGAACTATTGCCATTTTGACAAAGATCGAAGGTGTTGGCGATAACAGCATGGTCTTCCCAAGGGTGAACGCTGTGAATTTACCGGGTTAGGGGGCGGGAGACAGCGGTGGATCTGTGCTGATAGAGGCACTTGACATTGGCTTCGGGGCGTGTTATTATCACTCATATCCGTTGAGTGCTAATTGCATTGGATGGACGGGAAGGTTTTGTCAAAATGGCAACGCCGTTGGGCGATGCCGAAAACCAGCGTTTTCAGGTGTTTCAACCTCAACAGAAGGAGATTTAGACAATGGCGACAATGAAAGTTCGTCCCCTGGCCGACCGTATCCTGGTCAAGCGTGAAGAAGCCGGCGACACCGTGCGCGGCGGCATCATCATTCCCGACACCGCCAAAGAGAAGCCCCAGGAGGGCAAAGTGATTGCGGCGGGCCCGGGCCGTCTCGACGACAACGGCAAGCGCGTTG
>CAIXUF010000767.1 GCA_903922535.1 Candidatus Hydrogenedentota bacterium | reverse complement strand
GGCCGAGAAGAAGCCGGGCCGCCCGGTCAAGCGCCGCAGCGCGCCCTTCAAGAAGACTGCGGCCGCACCCAAAAAGAAAGCGGCCGCAAAGAAGAAAGCGGCCGCAAAGAAGAAGCCCGAAGCGTAGATTTCAGTACGATATAAACACAAAACGATGGATGGCCCGCGGCGGCATGCCTCCGCGGGCCATCGTGTTTTCTTTCCCCGTTGCCAGGCTCTCTGCACGGCCGTGACGGATAGGACGGCGATTGTCCGCCGCGCATTCCCTCTGTGGCATGGGCGTCCCGCCCAGGGACCCAGACCACCGGCGCGGTCGCTACTTTCCCACAAGGACCATCCAGAGCACACCGAAACGATCGTGGACCATGCCGAATAGCGGGGAAAAGAAGGTCTTGGCCAGGGGCACCTGCACCTCTCCGCCGTCGGACAGCGCGGCAAAGACACGCTCGGCCCCGGCTTCGTCAGGCGCGGTGATCGCCAGGGAGAAGCCGTGAAATTTGGGCTGTCCCGCGCAAAGTCCATCGGAGGCCCAGATCGTGGTGTCGCCGATGCGGAAGCTGCAATGCATCACCTTGTCTTCCGTGCCGGGCTTGCAGCCGCCTTCGGGGTTCTCGTTGTAGCGCACGAGTTCGGTCACCTCTGCGCCCAGCGCGCCGCGGTAGAATTCGAGCGCCTCATCACAACGGCCCTCAAAGAACAAATAGGATTGAACGTGCATGGTGTGTCTCCTTGTCTTGAATCCGACAAAATCCAGCTGTTTCAACCTGTGCCGACGGTCTGTAATTCCCAAGACGGACGGCACCCTGTGCCGCTTTTCACCAAATTCGCCATTTGCCCCGCAAATGGTGTATACTCTCCGTAATGCAAGAAGAGGAAATCTCTCACGCCGGATCGGGGTCAGGCAGTGTTTGCCGAGGTGCCGACTGGATCAACTTTCCAGCCGCACGAGTATATCCCAGTGTCTTCCGGCACGCACAACCCACAGGACAATTGAACCCACCCCATGACCTTTGACGAATTCGATCTCGACCCGCGCTGTCTGCGCGTACTCGAGGGCCAAGGCATCAACGAACCGACGCCCATCCAGGAACTGGCCATTCCCCCCGTACTCACAGGCCGCGACCTCATTGCCACCGCCCAGACCGGCACCGGCAAAACCCTGGCATTCTCACTGCCAACCCTGTCCCGTCTGGCCGGAGAAAAGCCCGGCCCGAACCGCATGCTCGTGCTCACCCCCACACGCGAACTCGCCCAGCAGGTCGAGTCTGTCATCAACCCGCTGGCCCGCAAACTGCACCTCAATTCCGTTGTCATTTACGGCGGCGCGGGCATGCAGTTGCAGGCGGACAAGCTCCGGCGCGGCTGCGACATCATCGTCGCCACGCCGGGCCGCCTGCTCGACCACATGGAAAAGGGCACCTGCAAACTGGATCACGTTCAATACCTCGTCCTCGACGAAGCCGACCGCATGCTCGACATGGGTTTCCTGCCCGACGTGCGGCGCATCCTCGACAAAATCCCGCGTGACCGCCACACCTCGCTGTTTTCCGCCACCATTCCGCCGCAGATCGAGACGCTCATCAAATGGGCGATGCGCGCCCCGCAAACCATCGAGATCGGCGCGCGCCGCACGCCCGCCGAGACCGTCAAGCACGTCATCTATTGTGAATATGCTTATGAAGGTCGACATTATTGCTGCGACGGCT
>CAIXUF010000766.1 GCA_903922535.1 Candidatus Hydrogenedentota bacterium | reverse complement strand
CCCGCTGCGCCTGCGCGTGCCCGGCTGGGCCGAGGACGCCACACTGGAAGTCGCAGACGAAGCGGCGGTGGGGTTGACGCCCGGCAGCTTCGCCAAGGTCGAACGGGAATGGAAGGGCGACACCACGCTGCGCCTCAAGTTCCCCATGAAGGCCAAGGTCGAACGGCGCTACAACATCAGCGCCGCGGTCAGCCGCGGCCCGCTCGTGTACTCGCTCCAGATCGGCAGCTACTGGAAACACCTGCGCGGCGAGGCGCCGCACGATGACTTCGAAGTGTTCCCCACCACCCCGTGGAACTACGCGCTGAAACTGGACGCATCTGATCCTGCCAAGGGATTCCGCTTCGAGGAAAGCCCCGTCGGCGACATCCCCTTCGACCCCGCCACGCCGCCGGTGCACGCTATCGTTCAGGGCAAACTCCTGCCCGACTGGACCATCGAGCACAACGCCGCCGCCCCGCCGCCGCAGAGTCCCGTGGTGTCCACACAGCCGCTGGTGGATCTGACGCTGGTGCCCTACGGCACCGCCAAGCTGCGCATCACGGAGTTCCCCGTACTGGCGGAATAGTCCATTCCAATGTTGAAGATGAGCCAGGATGATCCAGGCATCTGGTATAGTCTATGCAGCCTTTGACGTTAGACAAAGACAACGTGAGAGCGCATGCGCAAAGCGCTTGGAGGACTTCAATGAGGTTCTATAGTTTCGAGATCGTCATTGAGAAGGAACCGGAAGACGCCGGGTATTTCGCCTACAGCCCAACGCTGCCCGGTTGCTTCAGCAACGGGCTGACTATCGAAGAAACCAAGAGAAACATCCGTGAGGCGATCCAGCAGCATGTTGCGGCACTGCAAGCGAAGGGGCAGGTTATCGGGCAGCAGGATCGGCTCGTGCATGTGGAAGAACTGACAGTAGGTGTTCCTGAATGAGCCGGATGCCGCAGGTTACCGCGCAGGAACTGGTGCAGTTCTTGCACGGTCAAGGTTTTGAGGAGGATCGGCAGTCAGGGAGTCATTTGACGCTTTGGCACGAGGGGAGCAAAACTTTCGTGACAGTTCTCATGCATATGGGATGCGATCTGGGACGCGGCCTGGCGGTACGCATCTTGAAAGACGCTGGGTTTAGCGTGGAAGACTACTTGCGGCTCCGATAGTCAGCGATAATCTTCTTTGCCAACCGAAAGGGTGTAGCCATGTCCGCTTTGCTTGCCGCGTGTCTCCTCTCCTGCAACGTGTTTGCCGCACCCGCCGATGTCGTGCTGGAGAATGATGTGTTCCGCGTGGTGATCGACGGGACCACGGGCGCGATCACGAGCCTGGTGGCAAAGACCGCCGGCGGCGAAATGATCGGCGAGCCGCGGCTCGCCGCAAACTTCCGCATCAACCTGCCGCTGCCGGAATATCAGTGCCACTACATCGACGGCATGAAGCAGTCGGCGGCGGCGGTGACGCAGGACGGCAACACCATCACCGCCGTCTTCAAGAACATGCAAAGCGAGCGCGGCACCTTCCTGCTGTCGTTGACCTACACGATCACACTGGACAACGACACGCTGCGCTTTCATGCGGCGCTGACCAATCCCACCGACGTGCCGGTGGCGGAGTTCTGGTTTCCCCGGCTGGGCGGATGGACGCAGTTTGGCGACGGGCGCGACGCGCTGGCGGCCATGCCGGGCTACACCAGTTGCGGCCACAGCGTGCCGCTTTTCCGCGGCTTTCCCGGCGGGCGCGGGTTGGGCGCAGAGGCGGCCGAGTTTGCCGCGGGCTATCCCGGCATGGTCATGCCCTGGTGGGACCTCTATGACACGAACACCGACAAGGGCCTCTACCTGGGCTACGAGGATGAGACCTTCCGCCTGAGCACCTGGCACACCTATCTCTTCCCCAACGCTTCGGGCGTTCCGGTTGCGTGGATGACGCCGGAACAGGCGCAGGGCGCCCCCGTCGGCCTCGTGTTCTCGCATGTGCGCTATCCCTACATCCGCAACGGCGAGACGCTGGACAGCGGCGACTTCGTCATCCGGCCGCACCGGGGCGACTGGCACACGGGCTCGCTCGGCTACGGCAAATGGTTCCGGCAGCATTTCCCCATCGACAAGTCCAAGAGCTGGCTGCGCAAGCAGAGTTCGTGGTTCACGTCAATTCTTTACCAGCCCGAGGACAAGGTCATCGCGGACTACAAGACCTACGACCAGTGGACGCAGGACGCGCAGGCGCGCGGCATCGGCTGTTATGAGCTGATCGGCTGGGACAAGGGCGGCATCGAGCGCGACTATCCAGACTACACGCCCGAACCGAAGCTGGGCGGCGTCGAGGGCTTCAAGGCGCTCATGGAATCCATCAACGCGCGCGGCGGCAGGTGTCTCGTCTTCGGCAACTACAACGTCGTCGATTCCTGCACCGACTGGTACAAGAACGAACTCAAGCCCTACACCTACCAGGACAGTTTCGGCAACGCGCCCAACTGGATGGCCTGGGGTGAAAGCACGCTTTCCGCGCGGCAGGGACTCACCGTCCGCCGCCACCTGCTGATGTCCGTCATTCCGCCGGTGCAGAAGATCCTGGAGGACAAGTTCACGCAGTTGGTGCGCGACGGCGCGCCGGGCCTGCAACTCGACAAGGTCTGCGCCGGGTCGGCGTTGGACTTCAACCCGCTCAACACGATGAAGCCGGACACGGCGCTGTGCCAGGGACTGGTCGACGGGATGGCGAAGATCGTGGAGAAGTGTCGCGCCATTCGCCCCGACTTCTGCATGGCCTCCGAGGCGTCGCAGGACCGGCTCATTCCGTATGTGGACGTGTACTACCGCGCGGCCGCTGGCTTCGACATCGCGCCGTTGCGCTACGTGTTTCCCGAGTGGACCGCCTGCCAGCACGTGTCCGCGCCCTATGATTTCAACGGCGTCAACGGCGCGGTGGTCACCGGCGCGGTCATCTGCGTCGAGCCCGACAGTTACCAGAACAGCCTCGCCGCGCCGCAGTACCAGAAGCTGGGCGAATACATCGCCGAGATCAACCGTCTGCGCACCGAACTGGCCGACACGATCTTCCTCGGCAACTATCTCGACAACACCGGCGCGGTGGTGCACGCCGCCGCGCCCGATCCCGCCAAGCCCGGTGCATTCATCAATGGCCCCGCGGGCGCGGTGCAGTGGCGGGTGCATGAGAACAAAGCGGACGGCCGCCGCGCCATCGTGGTTGCCAATCCCAGCGGCGCCGAGACAAACTACTTCTGGGACTTCCACACGGGCCGCACGCATGAGGCGGATCTGTATGAGCCCTTCCAACCAGTGCGCGCCGTGAACAACGACACGGCGCTGACCATCAAGGGAGAGGGGCTGCACATCCTCGTGGAGAAACCCGCCGCACCCGATGCGAAATCCGCGCTCATCGCCAAGCTCGGCGCGGGCCCGCGGGAGGTCGGGTTCGCCCGCGACGGAATCGACGCGCAGGTGGACCACGGCTTCTCCTGCGCCTGGTTTGGCCGCTGGTTGCCGCCGGTCTACCACTGCCGCGCCGACGAGAACGCCATCGAGATCACCGTGCGCACGCCCAACAATGCAACAGGCACACTGCGCCTGTACTGCATTGATGTGGACGGCATGGGCGGTGGGCGAAAGCAGGAGGTGTTCGTCAACGGCACGTCGACCGCGCTGATGGAGAACTTTGGCGAGGGACGCTGGCTCGAAATCCCCATCCCCGCCAACCCCGAAGGCAAAGTCGAGATTCGCATCGAAAACCGCGTCCACGGGGCCAACGCGGTGGTCAGCCTCCTCGAATGGAGGGAATGACAACGCCCTTCCACACGAAATCCCCCTTGGCTTTTTCTCTGCGCCCCTCCGCGTCCTCTGCACCTCTGCGATAAAGCTCTTTTTGCTGGGATCACCCCGCCCGTAGCTTGCCCAGCGGCAGCGAAACGAGCACCTGGCAGCCCTGCCCCGGCGTGCTCGCAATCTCGATGTTCCCGCCATGCTCCTCGATAATCCCCCGCGTGACCGACAACCCCAGGCCCGTGCCGCCAGGTTTGGTCGTGTAATAGGGGTCAAACACGCGGTCGAGCACCTCGCGCGGCAGGCCGGGACCGTCGTCGCGGATTTCGATCTCGCAGGCACGGTCGGTCAACCGCGAAAACACGCGCACGCGCCCGCCCGCGGGGCAGGCCTCCAGCGCGTTCAGCAGCACGTTCAGCACCGCCCGGTTAAGCTGTTTCGGATCCAGCAGGAGCGGCGCGCTGCCCGCGCGGTATTCGCTGATCAGGCGGATGCCCCGCTGTTCCGCCTCCCGCTGGAACAGCCGCACGCAGTCCTGCAGCAGCGTGTCCAGGTTGGTCGGCTCCGGATGGATTTCGCTCTCCCTCGCCAGCGACAAAAAGCCCGACACGATCTCCTCCAGACGCGCGACTTCGGTGCGGATGGTCTGCAACGGCTTGACCGCGGGCGCATCGGCCCCGCCGTCGACCAAATCGATGGCGTGGCTGGAGAGCAGCTTGATCGCGTTGAGCGGATTGCGCACGTCATGCGCCACCCCCGCCGCGAGCGTGCCCAGCGCCGACAGCCGCTGCGCCTGGCGCAACCGCGCCTCCACCGCCTCCTTCTCGCGCAGCGCGTCGACCATGCGGTTGAAGGTGGTCTCCAGCGCCAGGATCTCGCCCGAGGCGCCGCGGGTGCCCACGTTCTCCAGATGGCCGCCCGAGATGGCCGCGCAGCTTTCCGACAGCCGCCGCAGCGGGTGCAGCGCCTTCCAGATCACCCACACCATCATGCCCAGCGCGACGAGAAAGACCGCCAGCACGGCCAGCATGTACTTGTTCTTGAAGGCGCGCAGGATTTCCGTCTGCGGCACAATCGTCACCGTGGCGGTCATCAGCACGGGCCGCCCGTCGTTCTTCAGCGGCACCCGCTCCACCCGCACGAAACGCCCGTCCGGCAGCCGCTCCATCGTGAACGAGGCGCCCAGCTTGCTGTTCGGCTCGTCCTCTATCTTGATGTCCACCCCCTTGTTCAGATCCATCATGTCGTTCTCAAGCGCCCGGTAATCCCCCTGGAACCCCTCCTCGAAGCGCAACTCCAGCGTGCGGGCAATCTCCGCCGTCTGCGCCTCCATCTCCGCCGACGCCTCCTGGAAGAAATGCCGCGTCACCGCCATCAGCGCGCCGAACAGACAGGCAAGCAGCACGGCGCAAAGCACCACCACGCGGAAGAACAGCGTGCGGTACCACGGCACCACGAACGGCGACGGCGGGATCGAAAGGTCTGCGACGACGGCCATGGGGAATGCCTTAGAAGGGCCGGGGGATCTGGCCGTTGAGCAGCTTCATCACTTCCTGAATATCCTCCCACGTTTTGACCTTTTCACCGGGACTGCGCAGCAGGTAGGCGGGATGATAGGTGACGCGCAGCGATATGTTGTGGTAGTTGTGCCACTTGCCCCGCAGTTGCCCGACCAGTGCCCCGGTCTTGAGCAGCGTCTGCGCGGCCGTGGCACCCAGCGCGCAGATGACCGTCGGCTTGATCTGTGCCAGTTGCCGGATAAGGTAGGGCTCGCAGCAGTCCACCTCGTCGGGGTTGGGTCTGCGGTTCTCCGGCGGGCGGCACTTGAGCACGTTGCAGATAAACACTTCGGCCCGCGTCAGTTTCATGCCTTTTTCGATGATGTCGGTCAGCAACCCTCCGGCACGTCCCACGAACGGGCGACCCAGACGGTCCTCGTCCGCCCCCGGCGCCTCGCCCACAAACACCAGCCGCGCCTGGGGCGCGCCCTCGCCCGGCACGGCATTCGTCCGTTCCGCCGCAAGCCCGCACTTGCAGCACGCCCGCACTTCGGCGGCAATGCGGTCCAGGCTGTCCGACGGGTCGCCCGGCGCCAGGTCCGGCAGGACCGGCATGACCGGGGCAACAAGCGATTTCGCCCGATATGCGGGGGGCGTCTCCGCCACCGCCGAGGGGGGTGCGGGCGGGGCGGGCGGAGCGTCAAACAGCTCCCTCGCGCCGCCGACCTTTTCCAGGCGCGCGGCCACCTCCTTCGACAGCGACACCTTGGGCGGTTTGCCCTTGGCTTCGCGGCACACCAGTTCGCGCACCTCGTCGACCACTTCACGATACAAGTCACGTTCAGTCATGGGATACACTCCAAACCGGAATGATAGCATGGGCCGGGGTGGCCGTGCCCGGTGACGGACCAGATGATCGTGCGGAATCGAATATTAGGGTCAAGAACAAAAGTTGAATTCCGCGTCTTCTGGTACAACAATGTATTCATCGAACATTTCGGGACATTTGTCGAAATTTCTTCAGGGAGGCCCAAAATGAGTCAATCTGGTCCGCTGCTTCCGTATTACACGGCTAAAGGGTTGGTCAAGTATCAGATGGAAGTGTCCCATTCCGGGTTGCACAAACACCAAGTCATTCAGGGCGACAGTCAGAACTTCGTCTTGATGAAGGCCCGAATGAAACGAGAGGAATGGGACGAAATATGGGAAAAGCGGCAAAGCGCTGAGCGAAGCAGAAACCATGTGCTGGAGAAGAAGAGGCAAACCCAAGAACAGAAGGAAGTACAGAAGAGGCGACTCGAGGAGCGAAAAGAGGAGGCTGAGGAAAGAACCGTATTCGCTCAGTCCGCGCTTTCCGAGCTTCAGAACATATTGCAGGATGTATTGACCATCGATGTGCGCGTTGACTGGAACTCACTGAAAGCTACGGAAGACTATCCTATTCGCAAACCGGTCATGCCCTCTGTGCCACCGCCGCCACCCACCCCAAGTTATGGGCAAAAACCAGACCCCCAGTCAGAGCGCTACAATCCCAAACTGGGGCTTTTGGATAGGCTAATACGCTCCAGGAGGGAGTCTCGGGAATCGGAAGCAAGAGAGCTATACCAAGAGCACCATATGAAATGGGAGAGCAATGCACGCGCGTTGCATCAAAACCATGTTCTTGAGACTCAAAAACACCAACAGAGCCTGGAAAAGTTGAAGGCCCAGTTTGCCCATGCCTTGGAGAAATGGAAGAAGGACAGAACGGATTTCCTCATAAAGAGAGAAGAAGAGAACAGACTTATCGATGAGAAACGAGAAAGGTATCTCAAGAAGGATGTTTCAGCAATATACGACTATTGCGATATCGTTCTCTCCAGGTCTCAGTATCCCGACTTCTTCCCCAAAGACTATGAGATTGAATTTCGGGAGGATGCCAGCTTACTCATTGTAGACTACCAACTTCCTCCAATGGAGGACTTTCCTAGGTTGCGCGAGGTAAAGTATGTAGCGTCACGAGATGAATTCGACGAGAAACTCATTACGCCTGCTGAACTGGAAAGAGTATTTGACAGCGTCGTCTATCAGGTGACTCTACGTACACTATATGAGTTGTTCAAGGCGGATATGGTGGATGCGTTATTGGGGGTCGTCTTCAACGGGATCGTGCATTCGATCGATCCTGCAACCGGACAGGAAGTGTCACGTTGTATAGTCTCTTTGCACGCTAGCAAAGAGGAATTCATGGGCATTAACCTTGCCAACGTGGAGCCCAAGGCATGCTTTAGGAAGTTAAAGGGTGTAGGAAGCTCCAAACTGCACAGCCTGACACCTGTGGCCCCGGTAATCGCCATGGAAAGAGAAGACAAGCGATTCGTGGAATCCTATGCCGTTGCTCAGACACTTGACGAGGGGTCCAATCTCGCATTAATGGACTGGGAAGACTTCGAGCACCTTATTCGAGAAATTTTCGAAAAGGAATTTGCGGCCGGCGGCGGTGAGGTGAAGGTTACCCAGGCAAGTCGTGATGGTGGCGTCGATGCCGTTGTTTTCGATCCTGATCCCATTCGAGGTGGAAAGATCGTAATACAGGCCAAGCGATATACAAACACGGTGGGCGTCTCAGCAGTGCGCGACCTGTATGGCACCCTGCTGAATGAAGGTGCAAACAAGGGCATTCTCGTCTCAACATCGGATTATGGCCCTGACGCCTATGACTTTGCCAAGGGTAAGCCAATAACCCTGCTCAGTGGCGGAAATCTTCTCCACCTCTTACAAAAGCATGGCCACAAAGCCCATATCGACATTAAGGCCGCCAAGGAGGCTTTCAGCAGAGAATCCGGATGAGGCGAGTTTTCAAACAATTCCTTTATGACGCAGGTACGGTAGATGGAGAACACCTGCATTTGTCTTTGTGACAGGGGGAAAGTCTGCTTTAGGGTTTGCGCAAGTCCCACATCCGCCCCGTTTTGCAGCCGCTCGCGTTGGGGAGGGGCCGGAATGCCGGCCACACAAACGCTTTCATGCGCCCTGGCATGCTGGAAAAGCCCCGGCGTGATCTGTGCGCTCGAAACGAGCGTTTTGCATAAAGGTTCCCCGGTAGCCAATTCGCCATGTCATCCGTATTTAGGGTGTACCCTGGAAACACACCCAATTGAAATACGGGGAGATGACACCATGACAAACGAACACGCATTGCTGGCCCAGTGGATCAACCGCCACGACGAGGAGGCCTTTCACGGCATTGTCCGCCAGTACTCCGGGCTGGTCTATGCGGCCTCCCTGCGCGTGCTGCGCAATGAGCCCGATGCGCAGGAGGCGGCGCTCGACGCCTTCCTGGCCCTGTCACAACTGCGGCGTGTGCCCGACTCGCCGCTGGGTGCATGGCTGCACCGCACCGCCGTGCACCGCGCCATCGACCGGTACCGCAAAACCCGGACCCGCCAGCGCCATGAGTCCGCGCTTGCCCGGGAAAGCGCACCGGAAGCGAACACCGGCATCGGCTGGGATGATATCTCCGGGCTGGTGGATGAGGCGGTGGCCATCCTTCCCGAAGATCTGCGCCGGGCCGTGGTGGGTCATTTCTTCGAAGGAAAAACGCATGCCGAGCTGGCCGAGGCGGCGGGACTGTCGCGCCAGGCGATCACCAAGCGCGTCCATCAGGGCGTGGAGGCGGTGCGCCGTTCACTCATCAAGAAGGGTGTACCCGTCGCAGGCGGCGTCGCGCTGACGCTGCTGCTGACGGAACATGCCGTGGCGGCACCCGCCGTACCGGCCGCGCTGGCCGCATCACTGGGCAAGCTTGCCGTCTCCGGATTCACCGCCACGAGCGCGGCGGCGGGTGCCTCCCTGGGACTCGCGGCAAAAGCCGTGATTGCGGCCGTGGTGGTGTCCATAGTGGCCGGAATTGGGTATGTGGCTTTGCCCGGCATCGCCAAACGGAACCTGGCCATGGTGCGGGCGGTGCCCATGAGCATCCTTCAGAACGAACTGCGCAGGGCCTTTCCCAAGCGGAAGACCATGGCCGGGGAACTGCCCGCGCCCACACCGCCGACCGCCATTACCGCCTCCTCCGTCGCCGCCGAAACCGCGGCCCCGCCCGTGGAGCAGGGGAATTGCACGGTCTCGGGCTCACTGCGCGGCTTCGCCGGCGGGATTGCCGGGGAATCCACCATCGTCATCGAGCGGACCACCTGGGGACCCCGTGACACACCGCCGGCACAGACGGACCGGCGGGTGGGGACGACGGACAACGACGGCAATTTTGTGTTTGAAAAGGTGCCCGCGGGGGATTGGTCCATCGCCGCCTGGGGACCGGGCGGCGCGGGCGGCAACAGCGTGAAGTTCCGTCCCGATATCACCCGGGTCAATGTCCGCGTCAGAGTCTATCCCAGCACCGCGTGCTCGGGTGTGCTGGTGGATGAGGCGGGAACTCCGGTGCCGGGCGCGGTAATCTATCCGGCATGCCATGAACTGACGCCCGATGAGGAATTCGACCACCTGGACACGGCGGCAAGCCGCACCCGCACCGATGAACAGGGCCGCTTCAGCTTCCCTGCCATGATCGAGGGCGGCATGAAGTTCTTCGTGGTGGCGCCCGGCCACGGCGCCCAGTACACCGACTACGCGCAGACCGGCGACGGCATGCGGCTCCAGCTCCGCGCGCCGGGCCGCGTGCGCGGCAGGGTGGTGACGCAGGGCAGCGTGGGCGGCCCGGAAGGGGTAACGCTCCGCTTCTGCGCGGGCGGTTATTGGCACGCGGAGATTCGGAACGGAAGGGCGGCCGGTGTCATGGGTTACCGCCTCGATCAGTCCGTTGCCACGAATCGGAGCGGCGCATTTGCGCTCGAAACGCTGCCAGAGGCCAAGTATCGGGTGCTGTTGCCGGAAAACGCCGCCTGGCTGCTTCCGGTACCTGTCGCGGTGGCGGTGCAATCCGGCAAGGAGACCTCCGCGACGGTCCGTCTGGAGCAGGGTTGCGCCCTGTCGGGCCGCGTGGTGGACGCGCAAACGGGCGAAGCGCTGGGGGCGGGCTTCAATGTCACGTGCGATGTGGAGAATGACGGAATCAGGGTCACGACCGATGCCGACGGCATGTACCGGTTTGAGGCGCTTCCCAAGGGGGAACGGCGTCTGAGAATTGACGGACTGCTGAGCGACTTGTTGACGAAGACCGAGTATGGATCCCTGTCTTTCTTTAATGCCGCAACGGGCGGTTCAGCGTGGACGGTCGACGTAAAATCGGGGGAAAACCACTGCGATCTGGCCGTGAGCCGGGCGCGGCTTTACGGGAGGGTCACCAACAGCTCCGGCATGCCGCTGGCGGGGGTGAAGATACGCGGCGACGGCAACCCTGTGGCCACGAGCGGCGCCGACGGCCGGTTCGAGGTCCGGTACCCGTGCGGATCCGGCATGTCGCTGCGTCTTGAGGCACAAAAGGACGGGTGGCACGCCGCGGACACAGTGAATCTGAATCCCGGCGGCGAGACGGAGGTGAACCTCGAACTGGCCTGGTGCGGCAACGGCGAACTGTCCGGGGTGGCGGTGCTCTCCGACGGCGCCCCGGCCACCGGCATGATCCTCTGGGCGCACACCCCGGCCGGCGCGAAGAGCGCTCCGGACGCCGGGGAACGGCCGGAAACTTTCTCCGCCGTGACCACGGTGGGCATCGACGGCGTGTTCAAACTGACCGGACTGGCGGCGGGCGCGCACACGCTGTCTCTCTATGGAACGGGAGCGCCGTACGGCACCAACGAGACGGTAACGCTGCGGACCGATGAACGGCGCGACAATGTCCGGCTCGTGTTCGCCAAACCGGAACGCCATGAACTGGCGGGAGTCGTACTGAGTGAGGCCGGCCAGCCTGTGCCGCAATGCCTGGTCTACTTCGGGGGTGAAGGAAAAGGGGTGGCCAGCGGCGCGGATGGAAAGTTTTCGCTGTCGACCGAGGTCTCGGGAAAGGAACTTGAGCTGAACTTCAGCGCGAAGGGGTACACCCAGCTTGGCGGCAGGTGGGAAATGGACAGGAAGGACCATGTCATTACGCTCAAGAAACTGCGCCGTCTTGCCGGCCGGGTGGTCAACACTGCGGGCGCGCCGATAACCGCATACAGGATTGCCGTGTCGCAGAGTGTTCCGCAATACAGGGTGGTTGGTTCGGCCCAAATGGCCGTAAACGTGAATGACCCTTCCGGCGCATTCGACTTCCCGGAGATCTTTGCGCCGCCCGCCACCGTGACGGTGACCGCGCAGGGATATGGCATTTGCGAACAGCAGGTTGACGGGGATGATTACGGGCAGCCTTTCGTGGTGGTGATGCGCCCTGCGGCGGCGGTCGAGGGGACCGTAACGGACACCGGCAGCACGCCCCTGGCCGGCTGCCAGGTGGAATGCGGCGACCAAAGGAGCACCACTGATGACGCCGGAAGATTCTCTTTCGGAAACTGCGGGGCCGGCCAGGAATACAGCCTGGTCGTGCGGCGGCCGCAGGACGACAATGTGGTATGGAACCAGATTGTAACCGCGCCGGCCAGCGTGCTGTGCCGCATCGGCCAGACGGGAAACATTGCGCTGTATGTCAAGCTGGACGGGGCACCGGTCACGGACCCCGTACTGGCGCGACACTGTACCGCTCATGCCGAATTCCAGGCCGAAGACGGTACGGACGCCCGCGCGGAATTCGTTCCCAGAACCTCGGTCCTTTTCGGGTTGGCGCTGCCGGCGGGCCCCGTCCGGCTGTCGGTGCGGTTGGACACCCTGGAAGCATTTGGACCAGCCGCTTGCGAAAAGACGGCGGAGGCGCAGGTGGAGCCGGACGGCCAGATTATGGTGGAGATGAATTTCGAGACGCCGGGCGCCCCGGCGGCAATGCCATCCGCGGACAACGCCCTGGCTTCGCCCGGTGCGACGGAGAAGTGACCCCCGCGCGGGGTTGGCCTGACCGGGCACAAGGCTTGGCCCGGTCAGGCCGGGGGGGGATATAGACGCGCCATCCTGGCGCGTTCTTTCTTGGCCAGGTCCCCGGCGGGAAAAGAAAGAGGCTGGAAGCCTCCTCTACAGGATGCGGCAATTGGTCGTATGGATTTTGTTCGGGGATTAACTGTTGACAAGCAAAATTGCCTGTGCTACACTGAACCGGAGTCGAAAGAGGGCTTTCGGTGTCTTTTTCCGTTACCGCGGAGGATGGTGTTTTGAGTACGAAACATTTCACGATGGTGCTTGCGGCAATGGCCGTGCTGGCTGCAACGATGGTGGCCGCCCAGACCTACAATCCGGACGTGGACCTGCCCAAGCCGACGGGCATTGAGAAGTCGCTGACCAAGCTGGGACGCGGGCTGTCGAACATCATGCTCGGCTGGGCCGAAATCCCCATGACCTTCGACAAGAACCTCAAGAAGGGCAAGCCGCTGGGTTACCTCATTGGCGTGGCCCCGGTGCTTGGCACGGCCCGCGCGGTCATGCGCACCGGCACGGGCGTGTTCGAGGCGTCGAGTTTCCCCTTCTCCGACAAAGGCGTGAATTACGAGGCCGTGCTGGAGCCGGAATACATTTTCTAGGCTCAGACTTATCCAATCGTTGATTGTTTCCGGCTCCGCGGTTCGCCGCGGGGCCGGTTCTTCTTTGGGAGACTGTCTCGAATGGTGCTTATTGGGGGGAACCCAAAAACGGTTGTCGACTTCAGGGAGAGTCTTCCGAAGCCATGAATGCCATAGACTCTGCGTAAAAGAATGGACACAGATATGAATCACCCGCCGGGTGAAGTCCATATCGTCCATGCCGTCCATAAAGTCCATAGCGTCCATGACTTAAGTAAGCCACGGTCGATCCATCTGCCGTTTCCAGGGAAAGCAACGCTGCTGTTTGGGTTTGCGGTTGGTCGCTGCCGGTGTGGGGTTCTCCAACAGAAAAGCGGCCCGCAACACAATCGTCGCGGGCCGCCCTGTCAGCATTCTTGTCTGGTTTACGGAACGATGACCTCGTAGCCGAGGTATTTCTCGAAGGCTTCACGCACGGGCGCAACCACGTGGCCCGGAGTGACAGCCGTGTGGTGGCGGTGTCCGCCGTAGCCAATCTCCAGCAGGATGTCCTGCAGGCGCGGAATTTCGGCGACACCGGCGCAGCCGAAAAAGTCCTTCGGGATGCGGTCCTTGGTGAACTTGCCCTCGCCGAGGTAGAACTTGAGCTTGCCCTCGGAGGTGGTCAGGTTGCCGAAGCTCATGGGGGTCGGCGCGATGCGGCCCGTGTTGCAGCCGTAGGAGCAGCACTTGCCGACGGCGTTGGCGAGGATGAGGTGGTCGGTGATCTGTCCCTTGGCCGTCATGAGGCTCTGCGGCACGGGCCCGCAGTGGAACAGGATGCACTTGTTCTCGTCGTCGCCGTAGTTGTTGTTCCAGTCGAGGCAGGT
>CAIXUF010000765.1 GCA_903922535.1 Candidatus Hydrogenedentota bacterium | reverse complement strand
GCGGCGTGGTGAATTCCACTTACAGTGCGACGCTGCAAAGTTCCGGTGGAACCGGCGCGGTGACGTGGGTGGTGTCGATCGGCAATTTACCGGCGGGATTGCAGCTTAGTGGCGCCGTCATCTCCGGCAAACCATCAGCCTCCGGCACGACGAATTTCACCGTTCAGGCAACCGACTCGGGCACGCCGCCGCAGATCAAGACGCAGGCTCTCAGCATTGTCGTCACTCCTGCACTGAGCATTAGCACCACCTCGTTGCCAGGCGGTAGCGTGGGGGTAAACTACAGTCAAGCGGTTGCGGCCAGTGGGGGAACGCTTCCCGTAGCGTGGAGCGTAACGGCCGGCGCCCTTCCGACAGGTGTCAGTGCACAGAGCACCGCGACGGCTTCGGGAACGGTTTCTGGAACTCCGACCGCCGTCGGCAATTATAGTTTTACTCTCACCGCCAGGGACTCCAGCAATCCCGCGGCAAGCGTGAGCCAGCCCTTGAGCATCGCCATCGTTAACCCTCCGCTCAGCATCATTACGACTTCGCTGCCCGCGGGCACCGTCGGAACCGCCTATAGCCAGCCGTTGCAAGCTTCGGGTGGAACAGCACCCTATAATTGGACCGTCGCCATCGGGTCGGCACTGCCCGCAGGGCTCGGCATCAGTGGATCAGGCACAAGTTGGACGATTGGCGGAAACCCGACGGCAGCCAGCACTTCTACTTTTACCCTTCAGGTCACCGATTCCAGCAACCCCGTTCAGACGCAATCCCAAGCATTCAGCGTCACGATCAATCCACACTCTACGGCTTGCGGCACTGGGCATGAGTCGGTCCTCCACGGACAATACGCGTTTAGCTTGAGCGGATTCAATTCCGCGGGATACCAGGCCGTCATCGGATCATTCACGGCGAATGGCAGCGGGCAAATCACCGCCGGCTCCGTGGACAGCAATGGCCTTACGCTGGGCGTGCAAAGTGGCAGCATCACTGCCAGCGGCAGTTCCTATTCCGTAGGAGCGGACAACCGCGGCTGCGCCACCATCGTCACTCCGTTCTACACCTTCACCACGCGCTTCGCTCTCAATGCCACTTCCGGCACGGCCTTACAGGGCAGTGTGGAGGAGTGGGAGTCCGGTTCAAACCCGTATATCGCTTCGGGCGAGATCCTGAAACAAACCGTCCCCGCCACAGTGCCCGACGGTGTGTGGGTGTACCAGCAACACGGCGTTTACACAATAAGCCAGTACCGCGTCAGCGTCGTGGGCACATTGACCTCCAGCGGTCTGAACTACACTGCCGGCGAATACGACTCGAATGCGGGGGGCACCGTCCACACTTACACAGGCATCACGGGTACACACACCGCTCCGGACGCGACGACAGGCCGGTTCACCGCCATCACGACACTAAGCATCGTGACCGCCCATCGCGCCGAGTATCTGATCAATAGCACGCAGTTCCTGGAATTAGTTACGGACACGATAACTTCGGGCGCGCATTCCATCCTGGTCGGTAAGGGAATACTGCAAGGCGGCTCCCTGACCCTCTCGGGCCATCTGGTTTTGTACGCGTCGGGGTTGATGGATTCCGGATCCGGAACAACCGTGCAACTTGGGCTCGTTACCGTAACCGGAGCGTCGTCGCTCACCATCGACACTTACGAGGATGACGCCGGCACTTGGTCAACTCCCGATCCTTCAATTGCCACCTGCGCCTTCTCGATTGACTCCTACGGCAGGTTGGCAACCAGTGGATCCAGTTGCGGTGCGCATCCTCCCGTTATCTATCTCACGGGTCCGAACGCCGGTCTCATGCAAGGGACAAACCCAGGGGTGCTCAGCGGGCAACTCGCGGCGCAATCAGCCACCGCGATCGCCGCGGGTACCTACTTCGTTGGCACGCAGGAGACAGCCAATGTGAGTGTGGAGACAGACGCAGGGGCGGCAATCGTTACCAGCGGCGGCGACCTCAGCGGCACCGGCGACCTCACTTCAACTGCTTCTCCGCAACAGGCCAACCAACCCATCAGCAACACGCTCACCGCGAATGCCGATGGGACGTTCAGTACGGCAAACCATCCTGGCGTAGTGTCGGGAATCGTTGTGTC
>CAIXUF010000764.1 GCA_903922535.1 Candidatus Hydrogenedentota bacterium | reverse complement strand
AGGCGCCCCGCGTTCGGTGGAGTGTTTCGGTCTATTTGTATCCGAAGATCATCGACCAGAGAATGAACAGGGCCAGCGAGAACCCGATGACCACCGCAATGGTCCCGAATATGGCCGCCCAGAAGCGGAACTCCTTGGGCGCCTCCGGAAGCAGGCGTTTTTCCAGTTCGCCGCTCTTCACCAACTCCTCGTAGTAGCGCGGGCGCTCCTCTTTCAACTCTTCGACGTCCACCCGGCCCGTGAACATGGCCATGTCCATCGGGAACTTCTCCGGCCGGAAGTGGGTGTTGAAGAAGTGGATCGTGAAGATGAAGCCCACCGCGAGCAGCGCCTCGTCGCTGTGGATGATCGTGGCCACATTGATGAACCATCCCGGGAAGATGTAGGTGGCCCATTCGGGGAACCACAGCATCAAGCCGGTGGAGCCGATGATCGCAACGCCCCAGAACACGGCGAAGTAGTCGAATTTTTCCCAGTAGGTCCACTGGCCGTACTGCGGACGCGGACCGAGACGGAAGAACCACTTGAAGGTCTGGAACATCTCCACCGCGTCATGCCAGCCGGGCGTCAGCGAGTCGGGGCCGAGCAGCATCTTGAACCAAGTGGTGCCGGATTTGCGCTTGCGCTGGACGATGACCACGAGATGGATGATGAACACCGTCACCATGATTACGGCGCAGAAGCGGTGAACAATGCCCATGGCCCGGAACCCGCCCAGCACGTGCGAAAGCATCTGGGCCCAGCGCATGTAGGAAAACTTGAGCGTCATGCCGGTCAGGGCAAGCCCGAAGAAGCTCAGGATTAGCACGAAGTGCATCTGCCGGATGACCGGGTCAAAGCGCTGGAACATAAGCGCTCCCGCTTTGGCCACGGGGCGCTTCTTCTTGTGGGCCAGTTCGCGGAAAGACCGCGGCAGCCATGCCAGCGTGTGCAGCCCGAAGAACAGGAAGGTGCCCACCAGCAGTATCGTCATGGCCCAGAAAGTCCGGAACAGCCATGGGTATTTCACCGGGTCGTGGTGCGTGGCGTGGGTGAGATAGCCCGCAAAGCGGCGGTGGCTGTCGGCATGGCACTTGCCGCAGGTTGCCACAATGTTGTCGCGGCTGACGTGCGAGTTGGGATCGGTCACCGCCAGCACGTCGTGGCTTCCGTGGCAGTCATAGCACTTGGCCGCGCCCGCCGTGCCCAGTTTGGACACTTTGCCGTGGTAGGTGTCAAAGTACGTTTCGGCTACGTCGGCATGGCACTTGCCGCAGGTCTGAAGAATCCCCTGCTTAAACCCCTCCTCATCGGTGCGCTGGATGGTGTGCGCCGTGTGACACGTGCTGCACACAGGAAGCAGCTTGTCCGTCTTGGTCATCTCGGGCGAATGGATGCTCTTGAGGAACGTTGCCTCGATTCCCTGGTGGCACTGGCCGCAGGTGTTGGCGATGTTGGCCGGATTCACGCTCGACTCGGGATCGCTGGCGGGCAGCGGCTCGTGCGTCGTGTGGCAGCTCGTACAGGTCGCCGTGACCATCAGGCCGCTTTCGAGCAGGCCCTTGCCGTGGATGCTGTTGGCGTAGTTCTTGGTGATGTCGTGCTGTGTGCTGTGGCCGTGCCGCGCGGCCTTTTCGCCCTCGCGGTGGCAGCGCCCGCACAGTTCGGGGACGTTCTTGGCGAAGGTGGGCGAGGTCGGATCGGTCTTGGCCTGGGTGCCGTGGCCCTTGTGGCAGTCCAGGCACTCCGGCGCGTCCTTGTCGCCCTCTGTCAGATGTTTTCCGTGGATGCTCTTCTTGTGCTGCTCGACTTCCTTCTCGTGGCAGATGGAACAGTCCACCTTTTCCGGAACCGTGTCGCAGGGCCGGTCGTGGGCGGGGGTGGCCCCCGTGTGGCACTGGGCGCAGCGCTTCTCCTTGTGCGTGGAGTGGGTGATTTCGTCAAGGTTCACCGCGGGAATCGTCCGGGTTGCGCCCTTCACCTCGCCGGTGTGGCAGCGCATGCAGTCTTTGTCGCTCACGCCCTCGTCGTAGAAGACTTTGCGGGCCTCGTGCGGCTGGTGGCAGTCGATGCAGATGGGAATTTCGGACGGGGCCTTTTCCCAAAGTTCTCCGTTGATGACCTTGCGGTGCACCTGCTCGATGTTCGCATGGCACTTCTTGCAGGTCGCCACAACGTTCTCGCGGCTGATGCTCGACTGCGGGTCGGTGTGCGGCAGCACGTGGTGGGGCGTGTGGCAACTGCTGCACACCGCCGTCACCGTCAACCCCTTTTTCAGCAGGCCCTCGCCGTGGATGCTTTCCGTGTACTTGGTGAGGATGTCGTGTTCGGGAATGTTCCGCTGCTTGGCCACGGGCGCGTTCTCGCCGTGGCAGCCGCCGCAGGTCTCGGGAATGTGGATGGGGTTGGTGCGGGAGCTTGGGTCCGACGCGCGCTTGATTTCGTGTTTGCTGTGGCAGTCGGAACAGGCCGGCGCCAGTGGATCGCCCTTGGTCAGGGCCTGGCCGTGGAGGCTTTCGCCGTAGAGCTTGGCCTCGTCCTCATGGCAGCCGTTGCAGGCGACCTTCTTCAGGCCTGCGGGATGCGGCGTTTCGGTGACGTCGTCGTGGCAGGAGGTGCAGCCCCCGTCGGCATGCACGGAACCCTTGTACGTCTCCTCGTTCACGAACAGCGGGACGACCGTCCCGTCGTCGTTCGTTTTCGAGAATTCCTTGTCGCCGTGGCAGAAGAGGCAGTCGGAATCTTCCAGCGCCCGGACCGGCGGGGCCAGCAACAGGAGCAAGACAACGGCTGCCCACAGCCAGCCACTGTTCCGGGACACAGGCATGTTCGTCGGTGCATTTCTTGTAATGAGCTTCATGGTCTTCCTCAGGTCAAGAGTCCGAGTATGAAATTGTGCCACGAACCCGCGGCCCGTGCAACAGGGTTTTTCCCGGATGCCCTTGAACCGGCCCGCCGCCGCGCAAAAGCGTGAAATTCGGGCGCGAGGCCCCGAAATGCTATACTCGGGGAAGTTTTGGAACAACTTCCCGCCCGGGCCGCGGGACGCGCCCGGCTGCGGGAAGCGCAAAGACAGGCCGTTCCAAAGCGGCAAGGATCCACACATGAAGCTTTCCACAAAGTCGCGGTACAGCCTGCGGGCGATGCTTTACCTGGCGGTCAACCAGCGAACGGGCGTTGTCATGGCCCGTGAGATCGCCGAACGTCAGAATCTGCCGGAAACCTATCTTGAACAGCTCATGCTTGCGCTGCGCAAGGCGGGGCTCGTTTCCGCCATCCGCGGCGCCCATGGCGGCTACATGCTCGCCCGAAAACCGGAAGAGATAACCCTTGCGCAAATCGTGGTGGCGCTGGAGGGTTCCCTCAGCATCGCCGACTGCTGCGACGTGCCCAACTGCTGCATTGATCCCGTCACCTGCGCCCTGAAGGATGTCTTTGACGAAGTGAACGGCACACTGTACGGGGCCTTCAACGGCATCACCCTCGCCGGCCTCGCCCGCCGCCAGCAGATGAAGGAGCTGGCCGAGGCGCCGATGTACTTTATCTAGCCCGTCCTTCCGCAGCGTCCTGCCGGCGCAGGCCCAGCGGAATCGGAATAGCCCCTGTCCTGCGCGTGTCCTTATAAACAGAACACACGAAGGAGCAAGGCCATGGAAAGCTCATTGGCACAAAAACAATGCGCCCTTTGCAGGGGTGACACCCCCCCGCTTCAGGGCGGCGAATTGCCTGCGTTGATGAACGGCCTGGCGGGCGGCTGGTCCCTGATGGACAATCAGCGCATAGAGAAGGCGTTTCGGTTCAAGAACTTTCGCGAGGCCCTCGATTTTACCAATGCGGTGGGCGAGATTGCCGAAAGCGAGAACCATCATCCCGACATTCAGCTTGGGTGGGGAAAGGCGATTATCTCCCTGTCCACCCATAAGGCTCACGGACTGACGGAGAACGACTTCATTCTGGCCGCAAAGATTGACGCGCTCGGCGGATAATCGCCGTTCACCTTCTGGCGTAGCCCACGGCACCGGCCCAATCGACGATAACGACCGGCTCATCGCCGACGACCCATGAATCGTGCCCCGCGGCAAGCGCGGTAACGTCGCCGGGGCCGGAATCGATTTGAGTCCCGTCGCGCATCAGCACGCGAAGACGGCCCGAGACATGGTATTGAAAATGCGGCGCCTCGCACAGTTCCGTACCTGCGATATGTTTGACATGCGCCGACCACCGCCAGCCGGGCTCCAACGTGAGACGGCCCACAACACCCTGGCCAAACTTAAGTAGTTCCAGTTTTCCCTTTTCGAACACCCGCGTCTCATCGGGCAAAGCGAAGGTCTTCTGCACAATTCCTGCCATGTCCATCTCCTTTTCACCAACCCGCAACGCGAATCACCCGTCGTCGCCCGCTCGATCATCCTCCAGACACGCAGCCGACCGCCAGGATGCGGACATCGCTCACGCTCGGCGCACGCATCCCTCGGAACAGTTTCATTTTGCCGGCTAGGATTGTCGCGCCATTGGAACGCAATCCTCCTGTCTTTTCGCGTAGCTGACGGCCCCCGCCCAGTCGATGAGCACGACCGGATCTTCACCCGTCACCCATGCGTCGTGCCCCGCGGCAAGGGCGGTGACCTCCCCGGGGCCGGCCTCCACATGGGTGCCGTCACGCATGACCACATGAAAGCGCCCCGAGACATGGTAAAAGAAATGCGGTGCCTCGCACAGTTCCGTGCCTGCGATGTGCCGCACATCACGTGACCAGCGCCAACCGGGGTTCAGCACAAGACGGCCCACTATGCCCCGGCTGAACTCGAGCAGTTCACATTGTCCGTTCTCGAACGGCCGCACCGCATCGGGCGATGCGAAGGACTTCTGTTCAATGCCCGCGGAATCCTTCTCCTTTCCGCGGACGGAGTACGGCATGACTTCGCAGGAAGCCGACTGGCCCTCCGGGCGAACCGTCGGCGTGTGTTTCGCGGTGTAGTCTATGGTCCCGGACCAGTCGATAATCACCGCGGGCTCTTTGCCCTCCACCCATGCGTCATGCCCCGCGCAAAGGGTGGTGATTTCCCCGCCGACGAACTCCGCCTGGGCACCGTCGCGTGTGCGCACGAAAATGCTGCCCGACACGTGGTATTGGAAACGCGGCGACTCGCAAAGCTCCGTCCCCGCGAAGGGCCGGACATGCTCGGACCATCGCCATCCGGGCTCCAGTGTCATACGCCGCACGACCCCCCGGCTGAACTTGAGCAGTTCCAGCCTTCCCTTCTCGAATCTCAGCACGTCATCTGGCGCGTCAAATGATTTTTGTTCAATACCGGCCATTTCAACTTCCTTCTGCCCGGTTCGCCGCGCAAGTCAAACTTTCTCCCCCTCCTTCCACTACGGCTAACACCCCTTTTACAGGCTCTATTTCTTGGGCAGCACGGCCAGGGTGCGGACGTAATTCACCAGCGGCCAGCGGTGTTCGTCGGGCACCACTCTTTCGAGCACCGGCTCGTGCCCAACGCCGGTCAGCATGGCGCGCAGCACCTGTCCATCGGCGTAGGCGCCAACCTTGGGTGAGCGCAGATCAGCCGGCTTGGGCACGTAGCTCTGGCCGACCGGCCCGTTCCCGTCGCCGGCGTCGCCGTGGCAGAAGACGCAGTAGTACTGGTAGTAGACTTTGCCGCGTGCGATGCTTTCCTCCGAGGCCGGGACCGGGTTGGCCATGCCAGCCGCCGCTTCGGCGGAGGGTGCCTTGCCGTTGGGGGAGGCGTCGGGCGTGCTTGCCGGAACAGCACCCGCCGGCATGGGCGGCACCTCGGCCTGCCAGGCGCGCACGTTGGGCTGCATGCGCATGCGCGGGCCCTCGTAGAGCACATAGCCCATCACGGAAACCGCGGCGGCCGCCGCAAGCAGTATGGGAATGGCCAGAAGCACCGCGAGTTTCGCCACAGGGTTCATGGCCGCGCCCCTCCCGGCTGTCCAGCCATTTCAGAGATCTTGGGGGAACGCTTGGCCTCTGGCAGTTTGGGCATCTGCAGCGGCACGAGCTTCGGATCAAACCGCGGCACAATCTTTGAATTGAACCGCGGCAGGGAGGGTTGCGTCGAGTAGACCGACTGTCCGGGCACATCCGAGAACGCGCCAAAGTCCCATTCGCGCGGCGCGTCCATGACCATCATCATCAGGAACATGCACCACGACACAATGGCGCAGGTCAGCAGCACCAGCAGCGTCCAGCTTAGCCACTGCGGAATGGCTCTGTGTTCTTCGTGTCCAATCATTGCGTGTTTACCAGTTCGGCGGATGCGCGATCATGTCGATCGCGTAAAGAAGGCCCCAGATGCCCGCGCCCGCGGCGATGACCACGAGTACCCAGGACACATGCGACAAGAACCACACTGCCAGCGTTTCGCGGGGAGCCTCGCCGGAAGCCTCCGGGGCGGCCTCTCCGCGGGAACGCCAGAATTCCAGATACGTTAGCACGATGCCGAGCGCCAGGAGCGTTCCCGCGCCCAGCATCGCCAAAATCACCTCGTTTTGCCAGACGCTAAGATAGAACATCGCCGCCGCCCCCCTGTCCCTCGCCTTTCGGCGGGTCTGCCTTGGGGCCGTCGCTCAGCAGCGGCAGCCAGCGCGCGTGATCCTTGTCGGCAAACTGGCCGGATTTCACGGCCCATATCAATATTGGGACGGCAACAAGAAAAGAAGCCACCGTGAAGGCAATCCAGATGATTGCGAATGTCGCGCTGATGCTCATTGCGCCTCCTTCGGTGGTTCCGGCGGCTCGTAGCTGTTCTGCCACACGGGCTCATAGGCCGCGTCAATGCCGCGCGGCTCAATATTCGCGTCCGTGTATCCCAGGAACATGACCGCCAGATAGTTGGAGACGTCCCAGATCTTCTCCGATTCCAGCTCGCGCTTGAAGTAGGGCATGGCCGTGCCGGTGATGCCGTTCATGATCTGGTAATAGAAGATGCCGCCGATGTACTTGTTGTCCACCAGGTGACGGCGCAGCGTCGTGAAGTTCAGCGGCGGCGGATTGAGGTGCGGCGCGGCCATGCCGTTTCCGTCGCCCATGGGACCGTGGCAGTTGATGCAGAACTGCTGGTAGATCTTCTGGCCGCGCGCCAAGTCGGCCTTGGTGGCCGGATAGGGGTTGGGCATGGGCTGCCACACTGCGGGCACCTGGCTGTGCAGCCATTGGATGTTGGCGTCCGGGCCGGATTGGTACGCATCCAGCGCCTTGGCCTTCCATTCCTTCTGCCGGGCAACGCGCGGGTCCGCCTCCCTGCCGCCTTCCGCCTGAACATAGGCGATCAGCGCCGCGATTTTGTCCCTGCCGAGGAACTCCCAGGACGGCATGAGCGACTCGGGGCGGGTCAGGCGCGGGTCGGTGAAATGGGCCACGTGCCAGTCGTCGGGGTGCTCGCCGCCGGACTCGGACAGGTCGGGACCGGTACGCTCCGTGCCCAGGATGGCCGGCTCCTGCCCGGCGTAGTCGCCCGGCTGCGCGATGCGCTCCGCACCCAAATCCCAGTCGAACACGCGAACGAACTGGGAATGGCAGTAGCTGCATCCATTGCCCACATACAGGTCGTGGCCCTCAAGTTCCTTGGCCGTCCAGGGCCGCCAGATATCGGAGGGCGAGCGGTCCATGGTCAGCACCGGGAAGATGACCATGGCGACGACGGAGGCCCAGAACACCATCAGTCCGCCGAAGACGAGGATGGCCGGCGTAACTTTCATGCCTATTCCTCCTCAGTCATGGCGCGCGTCTCCAGTGGCTCGCCGGAGGTCACCGTCTTGACCGCGTTGTAGAGTCCGATCACAGCCGCCGTGACGATGAGCACGCCCAGCATGGCGCGCAGTCCCAGATAGGGGCTGATCTGGGGCAGCACCTTGTAAACGGTCTCGCCGTTCTTCCACGCCGAACCCTGGATGAGCCCCGCGGCCGTGAGCACGCTGAAGAAGCCCGCCAGGCCAATCATCATCAGCCCGAACTGAAGGTTGACCAGCCTGTCCGAGTACAGTCTGCGGCCGCAGGCGTGCGGCAGGATGTGCCAGAGCGTGCCCAGCGCGGTGAACCCCACAAATCCCACGATGGCAATGTGCGCGTGGCCGACGGTCCAGTTGTTGAAATGGGTGACCGTCTGCACGCTGGGCAGCGTCTGGAACGGCCCCTGGATGCAGGTAAGGAGATACCAGATCATTCCGGCAAGCACAAAGCGCCCGGCCGGGTCGCGCAGCAGCAGTCCGCCGCGTTCGCGCGAGGTCAGACCGAGATTAATGAGCACCACCGCGACGGGAATGACCATCGCCATGGAATCGGTCACGGAGTAAACCTTGAGCCAGTTGGGGATCGGCGCCTGCAGGATGTGGTGCCCGCCTATGTGCGAGTAGAGCGCCACCAGCAGCCAAAACCCGAACAGCGACAGCGTGTGCGACCACAGGGGGGTTTTGGTGACCCGGGGAATCACGTAATAGGCCGCGCCCACCGCGAGCGGCGTCAGCACGAGCCCGGGCAGGTTGTGGCCGTAGAACCACAGGAACACGGAGTCGATAAGGCCCGGCATCGCGCCCGTGGCGGGACGCCACATCACGTTGCCGATGGGGTACACGCCGCAGGTCCACACCAGCATTCCCACGAAATACCAGACCGACACATACAGCGTCTTCTCTTCGCGGTACTGGACGGTCTTCAGCATGTTGAACAGCAGCAGCACCACCGAGATCACAAGCGACACGTCGAAGATCCATAGGTATTCGGCATACTCGCGGCCCTGCGACCAGCCGAAGGAGAAGGTCAGCGGCCCACTGAGGATGGTGATGTTCCAGAACAGGAACGCCAGCCAGCCGAGCGGCTCGGACCACAGTTTCGTGCGCAGCAGCGCCGGCACGTAGTGCAGCCCCGCGCCCAGCAGCACCGTCACCGTAAAGCCGAAGACTACCGTGCTGACGTGGGTCGTCCGGGTGCGCCCGAACACCAGCCACGAAATGTTGTTGAAGAATTCCGGGGCGACCAGGCTAATGGCGGAGATGAGCCCGTAGGACACGCCGACCACGAACCAGACGCATCCTGCAATCAGGAACGCCTGGGACGCGCTGCGCGGCCGGCGGAAGCATTCCATCCAGCCGGATTTCAGGGCGGCGGCGCCGCCCCCTATCGGTGACATATCAGACAATCGTGGGAGTACTCCTCGTCACGGTGACATTGCACACAAAAGCCCATGTTGTTCAGCTTAACCGGCGGCCTGACGCGGTCCATCGCCGCCACGTCGCCGTGGCAGCGGCCGCAGTCGAACCCGGCGCGTATATGGCGCTCGTGGTTGAAGAAGGCAAACTCGCTCAGGCGGTTGACCCGTTCCCAGGGAATGGGCGTGCCGCTGTCGAAGTAGTCCTTGAGCTTCTTGATTTCCGGATGGGTCACGATGAGGCGCTTGTGGCAGAGCATGCAGGTCTCCACCGGCGGCACGCCGGCGCGCTCGGTCTTCAGCACGCCCGGATGGCAGAACACGCAACTGAGCTGCTTTGTGCCTGCATGGAAACGATGGCTGAAAGGAATGGGCTGCGCCACTCCGATCCGGCTGGTGAAGAAGAGCAGGACCGTCAAGGCGACAACGATTCCGGTCAGCCCGATCACACCAGCAAGTGCGAAACGCGCGCCCAGCAGGCGCAGGAAGACGTGCAATTGATCGCGCAGTTTTTGGAGGAATTCAGTCATGAATGACTTCCTCCACCGCGGGAGCACAAACACAGCCGGCAGGGATGCCACCGCCTTCACGCGAGTAATCGACGCTCCCGGGGGCGCCTTCTTCAGGGTATGGGATCAGGCTTGCGCCAAACCTTCGCGAGAGGATGTATGCGGCGAGAAATGCGGCGGTCATGCTGATTTCGGGCAGGCCGAGGACCATCTTTCCGCCGAGCGTGGGCGTCACCAGCCACCAGCGCTCGAACCACATGCCCACGAGCACCAGCAGTGTGACGGCGCGCAGATAGAAAATGGAGCCCTTGAGCCGGTTCGACAGCAGCAGCACCAGCGGCCCGAGGTAGACCGTGGGGAGCAGGACCATGCTTACCCTGTTCCAGGGCGCGTATCTCAGGCGCGGAATGACGAAACGGACTTCCTCCGGCAGGCTCTCATACCAGATGGGCAGCAACTGGCAGAACATCATGTAGGTGGACAGCAGGCTGAAGGCCACCACCAGCTTGCCCATGTCCTTACGGTGCGGCGCGCCCACCGGCGGGTCGAGCAGCAGCACGGAGAAGGTCCATCCGTTGACCGCAATGTACATGCCCGTGATGAAGAAATACCCCCCGAACAGCGAACTTACCCAATGGGGATCGAGCGCCATCACCAGGTCGAAGCCGAGCAGGGAAAAGACCGCACAATAGACAAAGGCCAGCCACCCCGCCCGGCCCTTGTCCGGCTGCGGACGGGTGTCCTGGGCAAACCAGGTGGCCATTCCCCACAACAGGACCAATGCGACGGCGTCCCGTGAGAACAGGAACCATGAGTTCAGCCACGCCCCGTTGGTCAGGTGGGCGTCGTGGAGCCATCCGGCCCACCAGTTCCGCCCCAGCCACAGCAGGAAGAAAGCCGCAAGGCAGACCGGCGCAAAGCCCACGGACAACAGCGCGGTGCGGCGCAGGCGATCCGTCAGCCAGTGCTCGCCGCGCGCGGCGATAATCGCCGCGGGCCACACCACCATGCCCACCGCAAGCGGTGTGAAGTAGATGAAGTTGATCAGCACCGCACGCCACGCGCGGTGCGCGTCGCCGAAAGCCATGCAAAGAAGCCAGACGAACAGGCCAAGCAGCAGCATATTGCCCCACGCGCCCAATCGGCGCGCGTGTTCGTGCGCTTTTTGCAGCCTGGGGTCATGCCACCACATGGATCTTCTCCGCCGCCGTTGCATCCAGGACGTTTCGTGTCTTCTCCAGGTTTTCCGCCGGACATGCGATCAGCATGCCGTAGCGGTCCCGGCTCAGGCGCGGATCATAACCCTCGGGAACCGGCACCCGTCCAAGCCGTGAATTGACGAGCATGCCGAGGAAGTTGCCCAAAGTGCCGAGCAGGATGGTGCCCTCGAAACCGATCACGCAGAAGGGGATCAGGGACACCGCCGGTTTGCCGCCCGTGATAATCTGGTTCACCGACGCGGCGTAGGTCGCGAGGGCAAAGCCCCCGGCACAGCCCGAAAGCGCACCAATCAGCGTCCAAAGCCGAACGAGACTCGGACCGCGCCCAAGAATCGCCTCGGTCTCGTGCAGACGCCGGGGACTGTAGACCTCCGCACGTCCGCACTTGGCCCTCAGTACCTTCTTCAGCGCTTCGATGAGCTGTTCGGGACGCTCGTAGATTGCCCAGACCCGCGCCGCGCCGTCCTGCCCTTGGCCAATCCGTTCCTCGTCGACCAGATCATGGTGGGGGTTGTCCCCGCGCACGAGGTCCTCCTTCACGTCGCTGATGGCCACGGTCGGACAAATCTTGGTGAATGCAAGAAACAGGAAGAAGAACCACGCGAACGCGCCCACGGTGATGCTGATCTCCACCCAGGACGGCCAGTAGTGCCCCCAATTGTGGGGCAGGAAATCGTGCGAGGTCGAGCCGACGACGATAAAGACGCGTTCCAGCCACATGCCGACGTTCACCAGGATGGAGACCGCAAACAGCGCCTTGAGGTTTGTCCGAACCCGGCGGGAAAGGAAGAACATGGGCACCACCACGTTCAGCAGCGGCAGCGACCAGTAGACGAGAGACATCCAGCCCGTGACCCGCCACCAGGCAAACTGCTGCTCGTACAGGTTGCCGGAATACCAGGCGATGAAGGGTTCAATCAGGTAGGCGTACCCGACGATGGCAGTGGTCACCAGCATGGTCTCCGCCACGGCGCGGAAATGGTCCACAGTGATGTACTTTTCCATGCGGAGCAGATAGCGCAGCGGAATCAGCAGCGTCAGCACCATCGCAAGGCCCGAATGTATGGCGCCGGCCACAAAGTAGGGCGCGAAGATCGTTGTGTGCCATCCGGGCAGCAGGCCCATGGCAAAGTCCCAGGACACCACCGAATGCACCGAAATGACCAGCGGCGTGGCCAGCGCGGCAAAGAACAGGTAGGAGCGGCCGTGGTGGCGCCACTGGTTGCCGTTGCCCGTCCAGCCCAGCGAGAGGATGCGGTACAGCCAGGTCTGGGGATGATCGTTGCCCAGGTGTTCGCGGCAGCGGTCGCGGGCGGCCGCGAGATCTGGAATCATGCCGACGAAGAAGAAAATGGAACTAACCGTGAAATAGGTGGAAACGGCCACCACGTCCCAAACGAGCGGGCTGAGAAAGTTGGGCCAGAGCTGCCGGACCGACGGGTAGGGCAGAATGTAGTAGATGACCCACAACCGGCCCAGATGGATGAGCGGGAACAGTCCTGCCGTCATCACGGCGAAGACGGTCATGGCCTCGGCGCTGCGCGCCACGGCCGTGCGCCAGCGGGATCGAACCAGGAAAAGAATGGCGGAGATGAGCGTGCCGGAGTGCGCAATTCCCACCCAGAACACGAAGTTGCCGATGTACACACCCCACCCGACCGGGTGGCCGAGCCCGGTAACGCCCATGCCGGTGTTTACCTGGTAGGTCCAGCAGGTGAAGGCCCAGAGGATGGTCGACGCCAACACCGCCATCGCCACCACGTATCCCGCGCGGGGCGGGCGCAGCGGCGCCAGTATGGTTTCGTTGATGTCGCTGTATTCGCGCTCGTACTCCACCAATGCTTTCCTTCAGGTCTCGGGGACACAATTCATCAATCGTGAATCGGCAGTCTGAGCCGTTTGTCTTCCGAACAAGGGACCAAAAGGACTCAAGGGACGAAAAGGACACGTACAGCGCTGGCGGCTTTGAGAAGTGCCGGGCGCGTCCTTTGCGTCCTTTCTATGTCCTTTACGTCCTTTGATTCAAGGTTTCACTCATGCCTCCGGTCTCTTTATCCGGCGCAGATAGGTCACGCCGGGTTTGGTGTTCAAGTCCTCCAGCACGTGGTACCGACGCGGGTCACGCCGCGTCAGTTCTGACACCGTCGATTTCGGATCCAGCAGGTCGCCGAAGATGATCGCCCGGGTGGGGCAGGACTGCGCGCAGGCTGTCTGGATTTCGCCATCACGCACGGGCCGGTCCTCAATCCGGGCGCGGTGCTCGCCCTGGCGGATGCGCTGGATGCAAAAGGTGCATTTTTCCATGACACCGCGGCTGCGCACGCTCACTTCCGGATTGAGCTGCAAGTTAAGGGGTTCCTCGAACTTCACATCAAACCAGTTGAAACGCCGCGCCTTGTAGGGGCAGTTGTTGGAGCAGTAGCGCGTCCCGATGCACCGGTTGTACACCTGGGCATTGAGCCCCTCCTCATTGTGCACGGAGGCATACACGGGGCAAACGGGCTCGCAGGGCGCCGCATCGCAGTGCTGGCACATCAGGGGGATGAATCCCATGCGCTTCGCATTCTGCGGGTCGCGGTAGGGCACCACCTGCAACCACGCGCCCTCCCTCCCCTCGCGGAGCCGCTTCTCGCCGCGCACGCTTATGTTGTTTTCCGCGTAGCAGGCCACCGCGCAGGCGCCGCAGCCATTGCACCGGGCCAGGTCCACCGCCATAGCCCAGCGGTGCTCCTTGTATTGCCGGGGCGGATAGGCGTCCGTCTTCGGGTCAAAGCCCTCCGGCAGCGGCAGCCGCACGTTTTCGCCGTCGCCGGGCCTCATCTTGGCCAGTTCGTCGATCGGCACCCACTGGAGGATGGGCCTTCCCTGCTGGTCCTGTGTGGCGCTCGCGCAGGCTGGCGGATTTTCGCGGCCCGTGTTCCGCAGGACCACCGTCGGGAACGGGCCTTCGCCGGACGCTTCCCACAGGAGTCCGAAGACATTGACGCCACGGTGCGCCGCGTTTCTGCCCAGCGCGGTGTGTCCCTGTCCGAAGGCGATGGCCACGGTGTCCGGAGACACGTCCGCGGTGAGGCGGACAGGCGCTTCGACCGCGCCGCGCTCGTTCTTCAATTCCAGCACCTGACCGTCGGTCAGCCCCAGTTTCGCGGCCCGTTCCGGATGGATGTCTATCCAGCTTCCCCACACGTTGAACGTGGTGGGGTCGGGCGCTTCCTGCAGCCAGCCGCGGTTGGCCGTGCGTCCGTCGAAAAGCGCAACCGAAGGCCACGCCCAGAGGCGGGCCGTGGAAATGTCGGCGGGCGCGGAAGAGGAGGAAGAATAGGACAGTTTGAGCACGGCCGCCTCGGGACGAAGTGACACCAGGACCGTCGGCAGATTCTCCCACACGCCGCCCGCGCACAGGGCATTGCGCCAGAATTCGTCGGGAGACTTGTCCGGCATGATCCGCTTCGCCAGCGCGCGCCAGTTGCGGCGCAGCCACTCCTCGGTGTCCGTGGCGGGCGTGTCGTAGCCGTCCTGCAACAGCGGCTTCTCGGCGACCTTGCTGAATCCAAGCAGGATGTCCCCCATGGACTGGGTGTCGTACATCGGCGCCATGGTCGGCTGGAGCAGCGCATGCACCCCTGCCATGGGGGCATAGTCCCCCCAGGATTCAATCGGGGAATGGGTCGGCAATACCCACGTGGCCAGTTCTGAGGTTTCGTCGGGCAGGGCACCCATATAGACGACGGTACCGGCGCGCTTGATGTGTTCCGCCGCGCCCGGAATGCTATACACCGGGTTCGCGTCGCAGATAATCAGGGTGTCCTCCGGCGTGAGACTTTCGAGAAACGCCTGCACCTGCCCGCGCGTTGCCGTCTGGCTGATCGCATGCGGCCGGGAGAAGTCCACGGTCTGGCCAACGCGGCCCGCCACCCAGTTGAGCAGCGCGGCGGCCACGGCCGTCTGCCATGCGGCGGGACCCGTGCCGCCGACGGGTCCGGCCAGCGCCACGCTCGCCGGGGCATGGACAAAAGCGTCCGCCCAGACTTCGATCTGCGCTGTTGTGACGCGCCCGCACAGGGCCGCCGGCACCACGGCGGGGTCAACCCCGGCCAGCAGCGGTTCCACCGCTTCGGTGGCTGCGCGCGCCCAGCCCTTGCGAACAATCACGGCGGCCATGGCGAGTGCCACCCACGACTCAGCACCCACCGGCGACTGTATATACTCATCAGCGTTCGCAGCGGTCATGGACAGGCGCGGACCCACGTAGATCATCCGGCCAAAGGCGCCGTCCTTCGGTGTGCGCAATGACGCAAATTGGTGGGCATATCCCACCGGCGACACCCAGCTTTCGAGGAAGTCGGCGGCCAGGCTGACCACCATGGAACAGTCTTCAATGCGGTAATCGGGCACGACCGCCATGCCAAAAACGGATTCATGAGCGGCGCGCAGCGCCTCGTAATTGAAGGGCTCATGGAAGATGATGCGGTCGGAGCCAAAGGCCTTGACAAAGGCCTGCATGATTTCGGCCAGCGTGCCGGTTTGAAGGCCGCTCATCAATGCGACCTTGCCAGTCGTCGTCTTGATGTGGTTACCAATGGGCTCCAGGGTCATGGCCCACATGGGATTCTCAGGCGTGCCGCCCTTGGGCCGGTGCGTGATTTCCTTGAGCCGGTCCGGGTCGTACAGTCCCTGCAGGGCCGACTGGCCGCGGGCACACAGCCCGCCACGGTTCACGGGATGGCCAGGATTGCCCTCCGCCTTGGTCACGCGGCCGTCCCGGTGCCACAAGTGCATGCCGCACCCGGCGGGGCATTCCCGGCAGGTCGAGGCGAAGTAACTCCACACGCCGGGCACCGTCTCTTCGGGCGGAATCACGTAGGGAATAAGCTTGGTCCAGCTCTTGCCGGACATGCCCGAGGCGAAAAACGCCCCGCCGGCCGTTTGCAGGAATCTCCTTCGCGACACACCCGACATGCATCACCTCTACATCGGCGTTCGTTTCACGTTCACACAGATTGGGTAAGGGCACTCCGCCACTGAAAAAAGTGAACAACCCGGAAGTGCATGCTATTCCCCAACTTGCCGCCTGCCAGAGGTGTCCGTCACTCGTAAAGACGAAAAACGTACGGGGGGCAATATGGGTTGGTCGGCTTGGCCTCTGCGTCCGTGTCCGTCCGTACAGGTCCGTGTTCGTCCAGGCGCCAACTCCGGCGACCCTCCGCACGGCCGGAAACGTCCTTGCCGCCGCAGAGAAGTGCGGCAGGCGCGTTCTGTTTTGCCTCGCAAAACGCCACGGCACCCTTACTTGATCCGCGCTTCCCCGCTCGCGCCGCCCAGGAGGTGGTTGAAATGGGCGGGCGCCTTGCTTTCAAAGGTCATCGGCTGGCCGTTGTGCGGATGGTTGAACGCAATCGACACGGCGTGCAACGCCATCCGCTTTTGATCCCGGTCGCTCTTGCCGTACTTCTTGTCACCCACAATTGGATGCCCCTCGTCGGCCAGGTGCACACGAATCTGGTGTTTTCTGCCCGTCAGGAGGCGAATCTCCAGCAGGCTGTACAGCCGGGTCTCGCGGAGCACCCTGTATGCGGTTTGGGAGAACTTCCCGTTCCGGGTGTCGCGCGTGGAATGGACGACATAGGCGCTGTTCTCGGTCAGGTAGGAGGTGATCGTCCCCTCTTTCGTCTCCAGTTCCCCGTGCACCACCGCAAGATAGGTCTTTTCCGCCGCGTCCCACTGGTCCTGCAAATAGAACTTGGCTGCCTCGGTCTTGGCGAAGACGAGGATGCCCGACACTTCCCGGTCGAGCCGGTGCACGATGAAGATGCGGTTGTGCGACTTGGCGTTGCCTTTGCGCACATAGTCCGTCAGGGCGTAATACAGCGTGTTGACCTTGTCCTTTTCGGTACCCATGGTCAGCAGGCCCGCCGGCTTGTTCACCACGAGAATGTCCTTGTCCTCGTAGATGATCATCACCCCCCGGGGAAGGTGCTTGTTGGTGAACGGTTCCATTAATGGCGTCCCCTGACGGGCATAAAGTCAAGCTCGCTTGTGTCAAAACGCTGAAAAGGAAAGGCGCTGGTTTTGCGCCCTGCGGTGTTCTTTGCCGCGGGAACCGTATTGTACCAGAGACGGGAACAGGCGGCGGTCCCGCCGGCGCCGCGGGTTTTTTGCCGGACCGGCGCCATGCGCTAAGATGTCGCGTTTCCATTGTCAATATTCAGATTGGAGGTTATGATGTCGGCATTTTCGAGAATGGCATTGTTGGGCCTCGTTTCGGCCTTGATTGCGCCGTGCGCCACGGCCGGGGAGATCGGCATGCCCCCCCTGTGCGCGCGCAATGAGGCCGCCGTGCAGCAGGTCGCCTCGGGAGAACGCACCACGGCCAGCGCCGCATGGTGGGGGTTCAACGCCGAAGACGTCACGGACACGCTACAGGCGGCAATCGACTCCAAAGCGAAAACACTGATTATTCCCTACCTGGGCGAGGCATGGACCGTCCGTCCGCTGCGGCTGCATGGCGACCAGGAAATCATCTTCGAGCCCGGCGTGCTGGTGATGGCCAAGAAGGGCGAGTTTAAGGGCGGCGGCGATTCGCTGTTTTCGGCGGTGGACGCGGAGAATCTGACGCTGCGCGGCTACGGCGCGGTGCTGCGCATGCGCAAGAAGGACTACCAGAATCCGCCCTACAAGCCCGCCGAATGGCGCATGGGCGTCGCCCTGCGCGGCTGCCGCAACGTGACCATTGAAGGACTGCGCATCGAGAGTTCGGGCGGCGACGGCATCTACCTCGACGGCGGCGGCGCGCGTGCCTGGTGCGAGGGTGTCACGGTGCGCAATGTCACCTGCTGGGACAACCACCGCCAGGGCATCAGTGTCGTCAGCGCGCAGGATCTGCTGGTCGAAAACTGCTCGCTGTCGGGCACGGGCGGCACCGCGCCGGAGTCGGGCATCGACTTCGAGCCCGACACGCCCAACGAGCGCGAGGCGAACTGCGTCGTCCGCAACTGCCTGTTCGAGAACAACCGCGGCAATGCCACGTCGGTCTACCTCAAGCCGCTCACGAAGGAGAGCGCGGACGTGTCCATCCTCTTTGAAGACTGCGTGATGCGCATGGGCAGGCCGGGCGACAGCGCCGAGGTGGTGCGCAGCGCCGAACTGGGCGGCTGGGGCGGCATGACCGTGGGCACCTGCAGGGATGACGGCCCCCAGGGCCTCGTTGAGTTCCGCAACTGCGTCTCGGAAAACACCGGCCGCGAGGGCGCCCGCATCTACGACAAGTCCAGCGAGGGCGTGAAGGTGCGCTTCGATCATTGCAGTTGGAAGAACGCGTGGCTTTCCGACCCGCTCGATGACGATTCGCCCCGCTCCCCCATCTCCATCACCCTGCGCCGACCCAGCCTGACCACCAGGCTGGGCGGCGTGGAGTTCGTCAACTGCCACGTCTACGACACGGTGGACCGCCCGGCGCTCGTTGTCCACATGGAGAAGGAAGACCATGGCGTGCGTGATTTGAGCGGAACCGTCTGGGTCCACAACCCGCACGGCGTCCGCGCGGACTTCGGCACGCATGCGGAAAACGTCGCAGGGGATCTCATCCGGCCGGTGGAATAGTCGTTTCCCCATCGTGGCACGGGATGTCCATGCCGCGATAAGGCTGCGGCATTCTCCTCTACCACACCTTCAGTGAGATCTGTCCGGTTCCCGGATTTGCAAAGGGGCCGGGGACGGGATTCGTTTCGCTTCTGGGCTTGCCGAAAAAGTCACTGTCGATTTTCAGCGGGGTGCCGTCGGGGTTCTCATAGGGCAGGTCTGGAATGGACGCCTTGCCGAGAAGCGCGCTGGTTACCAGGGGGCGCGAAGCCATTCCCTTCCACATGTTCTTGAGTGTGAGTTCGAGATAACAGCCGTCCGCCTTCTCAACCAGTTTGACCGCCGGGTCGAGTTTGGGTTTAAGGGTCGGCCGGGCTTCGCGCTTGGAGGGCTTGGCCCCTTTGAGGAAGACATTGCCCTTCATCCACACGGGCAGTTTCGCCTTGTCATAGGGCCGCAGGTTGCCGCGCTCGACGAAGATGTTGTTGTAGTACTTGTCGTCGCCGTTGGGATTGTTGTGCATGCCGGCAAGTTCGGTGGAATGGGCCTTGTGGAAGGGCGTCAGGCGTTTGTCAAGGGTGTGAATGTCGAATTTTCCCATGAACAGGTTGTGCGCGTAGGCGCCGCCCTGTGACACGGAAAGCAGCGACCCGGGCGAGAGAAACAGGTTGTTGTCCACCAGGAACGGCCCGTGGTCCACCTCGACAAACAGGTCGCGCGACAGATTGTCGTGGTAGAGGTTGCGGGTCACGTGCGCGCCCTGCGCCATCCAGTCAAGCCAGGTGCCCAGGCAGCAGCGGTAGATGTTGTTGCCGCTGATTTCCACGTCAATGGCGCCGTGCAGCTTTATGCCCGCCATCTCCGCGCCCGTGAAAAGCTGCCGGACGTGAATGTCGTGGATGGTGTTGCCGGTGATCGTGCTGAAAACCGCGCCCAGGCTGCCGACAACACCCGTCTGCTCGCAGTGGGAGATGGTGTTGTTGCGGACGATGTGGTGCCCAATGTTCTCCTTGCTCCAGCCGTGCTGGATGGCGCGCTCGATGGTCTTGACGTAGCCCTCCGCGGTGTCGGCGGACGTGTTGTCGAACTCATCGCCGTGCTTGCCCAGCGCGACGCCGCAGCACACCGAATGACTGATGGTGTTGTTCTCGATAATCCAGCCTTTGCTCCAGTGCGTGCCGATGATGCCCACCTGCTCCGCCGTCGGCGGCGCCCACTGGGTGGCGGCCTGGCACAGCGTGAACCCGCGCACGGTGATGTAGTTCATGCCCGGCTTGTCGGGATAGAAAACCGCCCTGCGAACGTTGATCTCGACCAGTTCCTTGTTCGGGTCCGCCCCTTTGAACTGTGCCCAGATCGTGGTGTTCTTGTCATCCACCTTTGCGTACCAAAGCTGGGCCGTGTCCGCGGCCTGGTCTTGGGTGGAACTTTTGAACACCATGCACAGGGTCTTGACGCCGCTCACGGGCTTGATGTCGGCCTTGAATTCAGACCAGGACTGCCACCCGCCGGTGTTTGGAACGGCGCATGCGCCAAGGACTTCGCCGTCCGGCGCGTCCAGGCGAATTTCAATGTTTCCGCCGTCGGCGGCGCCCACTGGGTGGCGGCCTGGCACAGCGTGAACCCGCGCACGGT
>CAIXUF010000763.1 GCA_903922535.1 Candidatus Hydrogenedentota bacterium | reverse complement strand
GCCGGTGCGGCTGCGGGCTACCTGTTGGTGGATCCGCTCGAAGAATCGACCCTCCTTGCTGCGGGCGTTCCCGGCACGATTGTGACCGCTACGAACACCGGTGCCATCGCAAGCGCCGATCTGGGCCACCTCATTCCCCTAGTCATTCAGGACAGGACTTTCGTGCCCCCGCTCGCTGCTGTGCAAGCCCAGGATCCCAACTGGCTGACCGATGTCAAGGACGGGATAACCGGCGTTGCCCCAGTCGAGGGGAGTCTCTGGTATCCCCACGTTTATGTCCCGAATCAATGGCCCGGCAACCCCGACGGAAGTGGATCGAATCCACTCGGCCGGTGGGACTGGGGTCCCTGGTTCTGGCCGCCCTGGCCGGTGCCGGCGGGCGTCGTTCCGCCCACTGTTTCTCATGTTCCCGAATCCTTCTCGGACACCATGGTCGTGAACGGTCAGCCCTATCCCTATCTAAACGTGGATCCCACCAAGTACCGGCTCCGCATCCTCAACGCCTGCAATGACCGCTTTGTCAATCTGCAATTGTACAAAGCGACTCCGGGCATCATCACAAACATCGTTCTCTCCGCTGGGGTCGCCGGTATTATCGTCACCAATGCAGGTTCCGGCTATAATTCTGGAAATCCGCCGACTGTCACCATCACTCCTGCTGCAGGCGATACCACGGGCAGCGGCGCTGGTGCCACCGCAATTGTCAGCCTAGACGGCGTAGTCACCGGGATCACGGTAACCAACGGGGGTAGCGCTTACACCCTTGATCCCATCGTCACGATCGCTGCCTCGCCGACCCTCACCAATACGGCCGGTGCGCTCGCGATCCGAAGCAGCGGTTATGATCCTTACGCACCTCCGCTAGTCACCATCACGGGTGGTGGCGGACGGGGTGCGCTGGCGTCGGCTGTTGTGGGTTGGGACGGTGATGTGACCGCGGTGAACGTCGATATCGTTGGGAGCGGTTACACCACTCCTCCGACGGTCACCATTGAACCGCCCGCGTTTGTCGGGGGCGTTCAAGCAACTAATGCTATCGCCCAGATTTATACCCTCCCGACCGAAGTCGGCATGGTGCCGGCGAGTCCGCTTGCGGGGATTAACTTTCCGGCGGCATGGCGCGCCCAAACGATACCATACACCCCGGACGTTCTGGACGGCAGGGTTAGTGGCATCCCCGATCCGACCAACCGCGGTCCGGCCTTCGTGCAGATCGGCACGGAAGGCGGCCTCCTGCCTGGGCCGGCGGTGCTGCCCAACATACCCATCGGCTCTGAGCAGAACAGAAAGAACATCGTCGTATTGAACGTTAAGCAGAAGACCCTGTTCCTGGCTCCGGCGGAGCGGGCCGACGCGATCGTCGATTTCTCCACATTCGCGGGTCAGACCGTGATTCTCTATAACGACTCACCCGCTCCGGTGCCGGCGCAGGACGGGCGCAATGACCTCTACACGGGCAGCACGGATTACACTGCGGTCGGCGGCGCCCCTTCGACGCTGGCAGGCATGGGGCCCAGCACGCGCACCATCATGGCGTTCAGGGTGTCCGGCACCAAGGGAACCACAGTCCCGGATTACTATGACACAGCCCTGGAAGCCACGCTGAACACCAAGTTGCCGCAACTTTTCAAAACAGAACAGCCCGCGCCCGTCGTGCCCGAGGCCGCCTATGCTGGGATCGGTTATTCCGGTGGCGTCAGCACGAACGTCTATTCCCACATCCAGGACAACTCCTTGACCTTCGTGCCCTACGGTTCGACGCACCTCGTCACGATGCAAATGTTCCCCAAGACGATTCAGGAACTGTTTGATGATGTGGGTCGCATGAACTCCACCCTGGGCACGGAATTGCCGTTTACGACAGCCCGGGTTCAGACGACAGTGCCCCTGAACTTCGTCGATCCGGCCACCGAGGTCTTCAATGACGGAGAAACTCAGATATGGAAGATCACGCACAACGGCGTAGATACACACGGCATTCACTTCCACCTGTTCGATGTCCAAGTGATCAACCGCGTTGGCTGGGATGGCCAGATCACCCCGCCCGATGCGAACGAGCGGGGCTGGAAAGAGACCGTCCGAATGAACCCGCTCGAGGACATTATCGTGGCCATGCGGGCAGTCAAACCGGACATCTCGGGCTTGGGTTGGTCGCTGCCTAAAAGCATGCGGCTATTGAACCCGGCGGTGCCGACCAACTCCCCGGTGGGCTTCTCGAACATTGACCCGCTCACCGGCAACGGGTTTGTCCCGCCCACCGTCAATGTCTGGACCGACTTTGACTGGGAATACACCTGGCACTGCCATATTCTGGGCCATGAAGAGAACGACATGATGCGCCCGGTGATCATGAATGTGCCGGTGACTGCGCCTGCTGCGCCAACCGTCCTGACGGCCAGCCTCCAAACGACTCCGACGATGTTGGTCAACCTCGCCTGGCTGGATAATGCCGTCAACGAGATCGGGTACCAGATTTGGCGCAAGACGGACAGCGGTGCTTTCGTGCAAATAGGGGCAGTCGGTGCGAACTCGAGAG
>CAIXUF010000762.1 GCA_903922535.1 Candidatus Hydrogenedentota bacterium | reverse complement strand
GATTGTATTCCCATCAGGCGGGCATCGGTTTGATGGAGGGCGACTCAGGCTACGACGGCTATCGGGGTGAACTGAGCCGGAAAGCCGTCACCCTGGCCGAGGCATTGCGGCCAGCCGGCTATCGCACCTACATGGCCGGCAAGTGGCATGTCACCTCGGCCAATGGGCCCAACTCGAGTAATTCCAACTGGCCCATCCAGCGGGGCTTCGACCGCTTCTACGGCACGATCTCCGGTGCCGGGAGTTTCTACGATCCGGCCACGCTTTGCCGCGACAATAAGTTCATCACCCCGCTCAACGATACGGAATACCAGCCGAAGCAGTTTTATTACACCGATGCCATCAGCGACAACGCGGTCAAGTTCATGCAGGATCACGCCAAGGAGCATTCGAAACAGCCGCTCTTCATGTATGTCGCCTACACTTGCGCCCACTGGCCCATGCATGCTCCGGAGGAGGACATTGCCAAGACCCGGGGCAAATATGACGCGGGTTATGACGCCATGCGCCTGGCCCGGTTCAAGCGGGCGCAGGATCTCGGCGTGTTGGATCCCCGCTGGAAAATGTCCCCCACGGCGGGCAATTGGGACAATGTGAAGAACAAGGAATGGGAAATCCGGTGCATGGAGGTTTATGCCGCGATGGTGGGGTGCATGGACCGGGGTATTGGACGAATAGTAGCCGAGTTGAAACGGCAGGGCCAACTGGACAACACGCTGTTCCTCTATCTGGAGGACAACGGGGGGTGCGCCGAGGGTTATGGCCGGGGGTCCAATGCCGACGCCGTGAAAGATCAGGTCTGCCACGTCATGGGGCCGGACGAACTCCAAACCAAGATCTGGCCGCCGATGCAGACGCGCGATGGCCGCCCGGTATTGAGTGGTCCGGCAGCCACCCCCGGACCCGAGGACGGTTTTGTCGGTTACGGCCGCGACTGGGCCAATGTGTCTAACACCCCGTTTCGCGGCTACAAGCATGATGCACTGGAAGGCGGCATCAGCACGCCGTTCATCGTCCACTGGCCGGCGGGCATTCCGGCGTCGCGGCATAACGCCGTGGTCAACTCCCCGGCACACCTGATAGACCTGATGGCCACCTGTGTGGACGTTGCCAAAACGGCCTATCCGAAGCAGTTCAAGGGCGAGAGCATTCAGCCGATGGAGGGGGTCAGTCTGCTGCCCGCGTTCCGGGGCGAGGAACTGCAGCGGTCCGCCCCGCTCGCATGGGAACATCACGGCAACAGCGCCCTGCGCGACGGCAAATGGAAAATTATCACTGAGTACCGGGCCAATCAACCCACCAAGTGGGAACTCTACGACATGGACGCCGACCGGACGGAACTCCATGATCTCGCCGCCGAGCAACCGCAGAAACTCAAGGAAATGGTTGGCAAATGGCAGGCCTGGGCGGACCGCGTCGGCGTGCAGCCCTGGCCGCTTGAAAAGAAGTAGCAACTGAAAGACCCCATCATGCACTCATCCCCATGGAACCACCCGTCAAGACGCACATTTCTCAAACACTCCGCCGCCGCGCTTGCGGCGCCCTGGGTCGCGCCGTTGATCCTTGCCAAACCCGTGGCGGGTGCCAACGACAAGCTCAACATTGCCTGGGTCGGCCTCGGCAAACGCGGCTGGGGTGACGTGTGTGCCTGCGCCGAGGGCAACCACATCGTCGCCCTC
>CAIXUF010000761.1 GCA_903922535.1 Candidatus Hydrogenedentota bacterium | reverse complement strand
CGAAGTCGTGGGCCGCTACGTGAACTCACCCGCGATCTGGGCGTGGGAACTGGGAAATGAGTACAGCCTGGACACGGACCTGCCCAATGCCGCACAGCACCGGCCCTGGGTGGTGCCCACACTGGGCACACGCGCCGAACGCGGCCCCGCCGACGATTTAACGCACGCCATGATTGTGACTGCATGCCGCGAATTCGGCAACGCCATCCGGCAGATCGACAAGATCCACCCCGTCACCACGGGAAACAGTCTGCCCCGAAATGCCGCCGAGCATCTGCGGCGCGAACTCGCCTGGAAGCAGGACACGCGCGAGGAACTGGTGCAGAACCTCGTCGACGTGACGCCTGATCCCATTAACCTGATCAGCGTCCACGTCTATCCCTTTGGCGAAGAGAAACGGTTCAACCAGGAAGAAACAAGCTACCTCGAAGTTCTGCAACTTTGCATGAAGGCCTCCGAACAGTCCGGCAAGGGCCTGTTCGTGGGTGAATTCGGCGCGGCGGACGACGAGAAGAGCGGCGGCCCCGAAAAGGCGCGCGTGGAGTTTGGCAGGCTGCTGGCGGCGATTGAAGAGGCCGGCGTGCCCCTGTCCGCGCTGTGGGTCTTCGACCTGCCGTTTCAGGAGTCCTTCGTCAATATTTCCACGACCAACGCGCGCAGTTGGCAGTTGGACGAACTGGAAAAGGCCAACCGGCGCCTGAAGGAAAAGGGGTATCAATGATCTGCGGAGCCGCTGACACCGGCATTCATCCCTCAGGGTCTTAGATTCTGCCCGTTGACTTGTAACAGGCCACAGGAGATTCCGATGAGAATGACGCGTCTTGCACTGCTTGCGGTGGTCCTGACTGTTGTAGCCCGGCTTGGCATCGCCGAGGACACTTCAGTCAATCTTAAAGACAACTGGCGGCTTCAGTCCGCGGCGAAATTCTCCGCCGACGGCGCCACCGTCTCCATGTCCGGTTTCGATGCGCGCGCATGGTATCCCACGGTCGTGCCAAAGACCGTGCTCGCCGCGCTGGTCGATAACAGGGTCTACCCCGACCCCTATTATGGAACCAACCTCAAGGACATTCCGGGGTACAAGCCCGACTCATGGCTCGTTATGAAGGAGGACAGCCCCTTCCGGGCCCACTGGTGGTACCGCACCGAATTCACCGTGCCGGCGGCGGGCAGGGACCGCGTGTTCACGCTGCATTTTGACGGCATCAACTACGAGGCCAACATCTGGCTGAACGGCAAGCTGGTCGCCGGGAACGACACGGTGCGCGGCATGTTCCGCCGCTTCGAGTTCCCCGTGACCGCACTGGTGAGTCCCGGCAAGGTCAACGCCCTCGCCGTCGAGATCATCCCGCCCGGACTGCGCACGGACAAGCTGCCCAGCACCAAGCAGGTTGAAGCCACGACGGGCTGGGACGACCACAATCCGCAGCCGCCCGACATGAACATGGGCATCTGGCAGAACGTGTATCTTCGCGAACAGGGGCCCGTCTCGCTGCGCAATGCCTATGTTGAGCCCAAGTTGCAAGTACCCGGCCTTGCGTCCGCGCAACTGACGCTCTCGGCGTATGCGCGCAACAACACGGACAAGCCCGTCTCGGGCATACTGTCCGCCACCATCGAGAACATCAGACTGGCGCGGGAGCTCACCCTGGAACCCGGCGAAACCCGCGAAGTGTTCTTCAAGCCCGAGGACTGCACGGAACTGAACATCGCCAATCCGCGCGTGTGGTGGCCGCACCCCCTTGGACCGCAGGAACTCTACAGCATGGACATGGCGTTCAAGATCGGAAAGCAGGTGTCCGACACTGCCCATGTCCGCTTCGGCATACGCGACATCACTTCGGTCGTCCGGGGGGACAACTGGCGCGAATACCAAGTCAACGGGAAGCCCATCCTCATCCGCGGCGGCGCGTGGATGACCTCGGACATGATGCTCAACCTGTCGCACGATCGTTATGCCGCGTTGATCGGCTACGCCCGCGAGGCGAACCTCAACATGCTCCGCTCCGAAGGCTTCTCCATCCGCGAGATGGAGGACTTCTACAACCTCTGCGACGAGATGGGCGTCATGGTCACGCAGCAGATCTTTGGCCGCAGCATTCTCGATGAGGACCTGGCCATCGCCTGCATTGACGACATGATGCTGCGCGTGCGCACCCATCCCTGCCTGGCCCATTTCCTCGGCCATGACGAAACCTTCCCCACCGAGAAGCTCGATAGCGCCTACCGGGGTATCATCGAGAAATACCGCGTGGACCGCACCTATCAGCCCCACTCGGG
>CAIXUF010000760.1 GCA_903922535.1 Candidatus Hydrogenedentota bacterium | reverse complement strand
GCTCGTGACTTCGAAGAGCCAAATGGAAAGCTCCATAGCGACGAAGAAGACGCCCAGCCAGAATATAAGACGGTTCAGCAGGGTTACACCGGTCCACATTATCGCGGCCCCCAGGATCAGTGCCGCGATATTCGCCAACCCGACGGACGCCCACATGCCCATGGTCATCTGGGGAGGCTTGTTGGACCAGTCCGCCACGGTGCAACCCAGGGTTGCGGCCACGGCCAGCAGCAGCGTGGCGGTCAAGAAACCCATGGCGAGTGATCTCAATTCCGACGGGCCGAAGTTCCGGGCAAGCGCCATCCCCCATAAACCCAGCGCTATGAGACACGCCAGGGCCACGGGCCCGTACTGTACGGCATCTGCCAACTGCGGATTGCCAAGGAACCCGGCATAGAAAAAGCGCGCAATCTCCGAAGACATCGCAAAGCCGGAGCACGCAAGGATCAGCATGCCGATTTGCAGGGCGGGCAGTCCCACCCTGTTGCGGGTGGCGCCGGTGCAAGAAAGCAGCCCCCACGCAAACGCCGCCGCCGCGAATGCCAGCGAGCCGAAAAGGAAATGGGGCATATACCCGTCATGCCCCGTGGCCACAGTCCCCGATACTGCGATGACGAGCGTCGTCAACCCGAAGGTCCAGCGTGTGCCCCAGCGGTAACACGCGGGGAGGAACACCGCAGCAACGAACGGCGGATACCAGTACCACAAGGCCAGCGAGGCGTGTTGAAACCAGTAGTCCGGCTTGCCGAAGAAGCCCGTGCAGGACATCATGAACCACAGGAAGGACACCAGGAGGGCCAGGAGGGTGAGCGGCCTGCTTCGGACCGTACAGGCTACCGCAAAGGTGCCCGCAGCCCAAAGAGGCAATAAGAGCGACCCTGGGGAAGCCCCCCATGGCGGCATAAGACGATATATGTCGCAAAGCAGAAAGAGATTGGCGCCGAACATGAGCATGCCCAAAAAAACAAGTGTATGCCCCAACTTTGGGCGCCGTGCGGAGACCGTCCAGAAGTACTGCCCGATTCCCAGGAGGGCCAGCATGGTCATCATAAGCAGCGCGGCCTTGGCGTCCCGGGGAATGTCGCCCCAATTGGAAACGACAAACGTGGCAATGCCCCCCGCGATGAGCGCGGCGCCCAGTCCGTACATGGCCGCAAGAAAGGACACCCGGGCCTCGCGGCCGCTGAAAATGCGTCCCGTGATGAAGGATTGCAACTCGTCGGCGAGTTCCCCAGCCGAGGCGTAGCGGTCCGCCGGGTCCCGGGCCATCGCCCGCTCGCAAATGGCCGCAAGCTCAAGCGGCACCCGCCGTTCGATCTGGCGCACGGGTCTGGGCCGTTCCGCCAGCACCTTGTCCAGCACTTCCCGCGCGCTGGTTCCGGTGAACGGGGGACGCCCCGTCAACAGCTCGTACAGCACCGCGCCCAGCGCGTATACGTCGGAGCGCTGGTCAACGCGCTTGAGGTCGCCGGCAGCCTGTTCAGGCGGCATGTAGGGTGCCGTTCCCAGCACGGTCCCTTCCGCAGTCTCGTGGGCCGGGATTCCGTCCACAGCCCCCGGGATGCGCCCCGGGTACGCAACGCCCGCCGCCGCCGAATCATCTTCGCCCCGGGCCTTCGCCAAGCCCCAGTCAATAACCATGGTTTCGCCAAATTCGCCCACCATCACATTGCCGGGCTTGATGTCACGATGGATAACCCCGCGGCTGTGGGCATAAGCGATGGCCTGGCAGAGGTCCACGACATGGGGCAGCACCTTTAAGCGCTCGCCGAGCGTCTTCGAATCCGCGATCACGTCCCTCAACGTCTTGCCGCGCACCAATTTCATCGTATAGTACAGCCTGCCGTCAGCACGTTGGCCCAGTTCGTACACGGGCACAATGCTCGGATGTTCGAGTTGCCCAGTAAGCTGAGCCTCCCGCAGAAAACGGGCTCCGCCAGCCGCCATGGGCTGCTGCCCGGGCGTGTCCCCCGCCATGTCGCCCGGTTGGGTAAGCAGTTCCTTGAGTGCGACGTCGCGGCCAATGGTCTGGTCATGCACCAATAGGATACGCCCCATGCCCCCTCGCGAGTATTCCCCGACTTGCGAATAGCGTCCCGGGGCCTCATGCAAACTGAGGGAGTTTGTCAGTTCTAACTCCTTTAACGGGCCCATCAAAGCCGTTCCGGAAGGACCCCGACCAGCGCCAGTCCCGATCACTGAACTGTCGTCGCCAAACTCGTTGGACGGGGCGTCTATGCATAGTTTCATAAGGCATTGAGGACAAAGCCCTTCCGGCGCATCGGGGGGAAGCGGGGACTGGCACTTGGGGCAAATCACCTCGGGACTCATGTTAGGTCCTCCGATCGTTGTTTCTGGGTCCACTATTATTAGAAGCAAAACGAAGCGAAGGTTACAGGCCGCCGGTTTATGTGCCTATGGCTGAAAACAAGTGGCGCAACTCTTCGTCCACGCTTTCACCCTCGTCAAGTGTCTGGGCTATTTCCTCAAGGAGCACGTCACGATAACGGCGCCGCAGCCGATGGACGGCAACCTTGACGGCCCCTTCCGACAGGCCCAATTCCGCGCCCAACTCGCGGTACGGCACACAGTCCTCCCCGGTCAGCGTCCCCTTAAGTCGGTCAAAATGCGCCGCTTTCCCTGACTCGGCATATTCACGTCGCAGACGCGCGAGGGCTGATTCGAGCAACGTCAGTGCCCAAGCCCGGTCGAACAGCCTCTCGGGGGACAAGCTCTGGGATGCCCTCCCCTCATGCCGTTCCCCTGTCTCCGCAAAGTCGAGCGGAAGAAACGTAATGCCGCCTCCGCGTTTCAGAGTTTTCGTGCGGTCCCATTCATTCGACAAGAAGTGATTCACTGAAGCCAACAGAAACGAGCGGAACGTCCCCTTGGCGGGGTCCACATCCTTCAGACAATCCTTCTCGATAAGGCGGGCAAAGAACTCCTGGGTAAGGTCCTTCGTATCCTCGGCAGAATTCCCCCTGTGACGGATATAGGTGTAAAGCGGGTACCAGCAGGTGGAACAAAGTTTTTCCAAGGCCTGACGGGCATGGGATGGCTGACTGGACGCCGCCGCTCGGACCACACTCCACTGAGTTGTCTCGAAATGCGCCATGGCTACAGCACCTTATCTTGCCAACAGGAACTTCACTTGAACGCAACACCATCCCCGCTGTGGAATAAAGCACATTGGGTCATAGGGTTCTGGCGCTACGGTACAAGCACCAATTCCTTGGAGCACCTCGCCTGCACACGCGGAAATAGAACTGTCGGAACTGCCACCTTCGAAGGCACACCATCTTAACGCCAACGCGGGGCAAATGCGAATCCATTCGTGGCTACTGAAATGTAAGCTGCCGTAGCCGATCATAATATGGTGTGCGTAAACTGGAACTTGTTGTTGGACTTCAATCGGAGAACCTGCCCAGTGTGCAAATTCTCTGGACGGACGGATCTCATGGCTTGGCAGTAGTCGCAAGATGACGTTACGCCGCCTCGCGGTAGTAGCTCTTTATGATGCCACCGAGTTCTTGCCGACAGCGGACCGTGCCGTGGAATTGCGGTCGGAATGTCTCGTCGAGTACTTCGTTGCTCATACCTACCCCCCTATGCGGGCGTAGCGTATTGTAATAATGGACCCAGGTTTTCGTGATGTAGTCGAGTTGGTCCAGGCCGAAGCATACGAAATGATTCAGACACTCCCTTTTATTGGCCTCGATCCAGGTTTCAGTGAATGCATTCGCCATCGGGGCCCTCAGCGGTATGCGAATACATCGGGTATCGTCACATTTCCAGAATGCCTTGAACGCATCGGGGTACTTTCGGTCGCGGTCATGAATGACGAAGCGTGGCTTCACGCCCATGTCGTCGAGCCACATGCTGGCGTTGCGGGTTTGTTGCATGACCCAGTCGCCGGTCGGATTGAACGTTGCGGGGCTGCAGTAGACCTTTCGACTGCCGAGGTGAATATAGACGAGG
>CAIXUF010000759.1 GCA_903922535.1 Candidatus Hydrogenedentota bacterium | reverse complement strand
TCCGAGGCAGTGGAGAAAATCTCAGATTTGCGGGTGGGGATGGTAGTATTGCGCTCGATGAGCCTGGTGAACACTCCGCCCAAGGTTTCGATACCGAGGGACAAAGGCGTCACGTCAAGCAGCAGGACGTCTTTGACTTCGCCTTTCAGCACGCCGGCTTGAATGGCCGCGCCAACCGCCACAACTTCGTCCGGGTTCACACCCTGGTGCGGCGTCTTGTTCACAAGCTTGTGAGCGGTATCCACCACTTTGGGCATGCGGGTCATGCCGCCGACCAAAACCAGTTCGTCAATCTTCTCGGCCGGGATATCGCCATCCCGGAGGCAGTTCCTCACCGGGGTAATGGTGCGCTCGAACAGATCATCGCAAAGCTGTTCCATCTTTGCGCGCGTCAGCTTCATGCTGATATGCTTCGGGCCGCTGGCATCCGCAGTGATGAAGGGCAGATTGATTTCGTAAACCTGCGAGCTGGAAAGTGAGATCTTGGCCTTTTCGGATTCCTCTTTGATCCGCTGGAGTGCATCCGCCTGCTTGCGCAGGTCCATGCCGTTCTCCTTCTTAAACTCGTCCAAAACCCAATCCATGATCCGGCCGTCCCAATCGTCCCCACCCAGATGCGTGTCGCCGTTGGTCGCTTTTACCTCGAAAACGCCGTCGCCGATTTCCAGCACGGAAATGTCGAACGTGCCGCCGCCCAAGTCATACACCGCGATCTTCTCGTCCTTCTTCTTGTCCAGCCCATAGGACAAAGAGGCCGCCGTGGGTTCGTTGATAATGCGCAATACTTCCAGCCCCGCAATGCGTCCCGCATCCTTCGTGGCCTGGCGCTGCGAGTCGTTAAAGTAGGCCGGCACTGTGATTACCGCCTGGGTAATCTTCTCACCCAACCGCATTTCCGCATCGGCCTTCAACTTGCCCAGGATCATCGCCGAAATCTCGGCCGGGGTGAATTGCTTGGGCTTGCCTTCAACCTCCACCTCGACAGCCGCATCCCCGTTCGCAGCCGCAACGACCTTGTAAGGCACGCGCTTGCGCTCCTCTTCCACCTCGATGAACTTGCGTCCCATGAAACGCTTGATGGAGTAAATGGTGTTCCTCGAATTAGTGACCCCCTGGCGTTTGGCGGCATCGCCAACCAACCGCTCGCCGGTCTTGCTGAAAGCCACCACGGAGGGCGTTACCCGCCGGCCCTCAGAATTCTCAAGCACGGCGGGCTCACCCCCCTCCATGACGGCCATGCAGGAGTTTGTCGTGCCCAAATCAATGCCAATAACTTTTGCCATAATGTGCTGCTGAATAAGATTATCCAGCAGCTTAACAAGCATCGGCGATGCCAACCATACGACTTACGCCTAACCCATTGTGGTTATAACAATTAAGATTGAGTCCATGGCATAAGAGAGGCAGAATAACTGTGCCATGTGCGCCATTGTGACACACCCGAAAGGGCTGCAGTGGGTCCCGATGGCACAACCCGAACGCCTTGAGGCACCCGACTCGCCATTCCCCACGGGGCAAGCTACATCGTGAGCGGATCCCTGGCCCAACTCCAACGTCTGGCCTGGCGGCGCCTTATGCCTGCAAGGGCCAAGCGCAGTTCAGCCAAGGAATGAGCAGACGTATTCGCAGATTCCCGTGGCAACCTCGATGTCGAAGCCGGACTTCGCCGGCACATCAAAGGACTGCCCTCCGGAGAAGTTCTTCCAGTCGGGTGCCCCATCGAGTTTGACCCGGCAAGCGCCGGCAATGATTTCCATGCGCTCGGCAGCGTTGGTACCGAAATGAAAAGCACCGGGATAAATCAAGCCGATGGTCTTGCGACTGCCGTCCGGGAACACCAGGCTGTGGCTGACGACTTTGCCGTCAAAGTAGATATTGGCTTTGGCGATGGCGGTTACACCGCTGTATTCATGCTGTGGCATGCCTCTTATTTACCGGAACTCGCGCCGGGCG
>CAIXUF010000758.1 GCA_903922535.1 Candidatus Hydrogenedentota bacterium | reverse complement strand
TAGGTCCCATGAGTCCCATAGGTCCCATTCATGAGGCTTGCGCCTTCGACAACAGGGACGCCTACGCCCCCGCCCAGCCTTCTGCAATCAGCCGGTACCCCTCACCGTAGACCTCCTCGGGGCTGCCGGACAGGTCGCGCCAGACACAGGTGGTCGCGGCAAGGTCCGGTAGCGCGCGGCCGAAGGCCTCGATGGTCAGCCAGCCGTCATAGCCGCCCTGTTTCAGCGCGCGAAACGTCTCCGCCCATGCGACATGGTCGCGGCCCGGCGTGCCGCGGTCGGTCGCGGACACATGAAAATGGCCCAGCGCGCCGACATGATCGCGAATGCAGCCCACGGGGTCGCGCTCCTCAATGTTGCCGTGAAAGGTGTCATACATGGCCCTGCAATTCGGATGGCCTACGCGTTGGACGTGGTCCGCCGCATCACGCAGCGTGTTCAGGAAGTAGCACTCAAAGCGGTTCAGCGCCTCGATGGCCAGCAGCACGCCCGCCTCCTGCGCGGCACCCGCGATAGTCCGGTGCACCTCCGCCGCACGCGCCTTCTCGGCGTCTGTCGGCCCTTTCCCGGTAAACACGCCCAGCGGCTGATAGTAGGGGCCGCACAGCACCTCTGCGCCCAGCGCGGCCGAACAGTCCACCGCCCATTTCAAATAGGACACGGCCCCTTCGCGTTCGCCGGCATCCGGGCTGATTGGATTGTGCGCCTGGTCCGGGATGACCGTGACGGTCGTGCATCCCAGGCCGTTGTCCTCAAGCGCCCGCCCCACCTGTGCATAATGGGCGGGTTCACCGCTGAAGAGCGGAATCTCCACGCCGTCGTATCCGGCGGCCTTGAGTTTTTCGAACAACGGGAAATGCTCCTCCGTCACAAAGGGCGTCCACAGCAGCATGTTGAACCCGATTCGCATGACCACCTCCTGGAGTGCGCACTTAAAGAATGCGGCAGGATGCCGCATCCGTGTTACGGCGCAATCAGGCGTCATCGTAGTCGCGGGGACGGTGCGGCGTCAACCGGACGCCGCATGGACACCGCTCCCCGGAAACGATTATCCTTTGCGGAGGGCAGAAACACGCGCACTGCCCCCGGAGGTCCCATGAAAAAACGCATACTCATCGGTGTGGTCGCGCTGCTGGCCGTGTCGAGCACGGCCGTGGTCGGCGTTCTTGGATTTGCCTACTACGAGCACGAGCACTCGAATCTGCCGGGTGCCTATTTCGACTCCAACGGCGTGCGCATTCATTATGCCGTGGAGGGGGAAGGCACGCCGGTGATTCTGGTGCACGGGCTGGCGGCCGACCTTGGCCTGAACTGGGTGCGGCCCGGCATCTTTCATGAACTTGCGAAACGGTACAAGGTGGTGGCGTTCGATCTGCGGGGCCATGGGCGCAGTGGAAAGCCGCATGATTCCGCCCAATACGGAACGGAAATGGTCGGGGACATTGTCCGGCTGATGGACCATCTGAAGATCGAAAAGGCCCACGTGGTGGGCTATTCGATGGGCGGGTTCATCGCTCTGAAGATGGCGGCCATGCATCCCGAACGGATGCTTTCCGTCGCGCCTTGCGGTTCAGGCTGGACGCCGAACCCTGACAGGGATCTGGCCTTTATGCACCAGCTTGCCGATTCGATAGACCGTGGCGAGGGCTACGGCCCGCTGCTGGAGCGCCTGCAGCCCGTGGGCAAACCGGTCAGCGCGGCGCGGCGCATCATGGTGTCCGCGGCCCTGTCCCTGCGCAATGATTCCAAGGCGCTTGCGGCGATGCTGCGCAGCGTGGACGCGCTGCGCGTGGACGAGGCCGCGCTCAAGAACAACAGGCTGCCTGCGCTGTCTGTCATAGGCGGGCGCGACCCGCTCAAGCCCTTTGCGGACCAGATGTGCTCCGTCATGGCGAACATTACGGAGGTGGTCGTTCCCGAGGCAAACCACCTGTCGGCGATTTCCAGGCCCGAGACCCTGAGGGCATTGGAGAAATTCCTCGCAGAGAACAGCCCCGCTGCCGTTGCGGTCAGAACCGACACGAAACCGTCGCGGTGTCCGCGCATTGCGAAAGCGGCATGACGTGGACGGCACCGTGGAGATACGCGAGGCGGGCGCGGTCGAAGTGCCTGTCATCGCCCGCATCATTCGCGACTCCTTCTGTGAACAGGCGGAGATTCAGGGGATCCTGGAGGGAGAATATCCGCGCTACGTGGCCTTTACGGACGAAACACATGTGTTGAAGTCGCTGGAAAAGGGACAGCACATGGCGCTGCTGTACCACGGCGCGGAGGCGATAGGCGGCATATGGCACACGTTGGATCGCGACGATCCGCTCTTGGGCCATGTCAGCAAGCTCGCAGTACTGCCCGCATACCGGGGTCGGGGCTGCGGCGAGATGCTCTTCGCGTACGCCGAAGAAAAACTGCGGACGCTGGGCGCGCAACGGGTCCAACTAACCTGCAACGCCCGACTCGTCGGACTCCACGCCTATTACGAACGGCTCGGTTACAGGAAAGTGAAACAGGAGGCATGGTCGTTCCTGCCGTTCGAAGTGCTGACAATGGAGAAGAATTCATAGTGTGGTGCGTGGTGTCGCTGCAGCCAGGGGAAAGCACTTCTTAATGTGTTCTTCTGCGGTTGCGGCTTTGTCGCGCCAGGAATTCCGTTGTCTGGGCGGCGTCAACGGGCGCGTTGTGCTGGCTGGGGGATTTGCACGCCAATTCTGTGTCCCCGTGCATCGAACGTGTTCTTCAGGTGTGCCTCGGTGATTGGCAGCACGGCGAACACGGCCAGCAGCAGGACAATGGCGGAGGTGGCCAGCGAAAGGCCCGGTTTCATGAGAACGCTGCTGAGCGCCTGATAGAGCACCACCGCCACCGCAGCGGCAATCATAACGTTGGCGCTGTACAACTGCGCCTCGTCCCAGACCTCCTGGCTGCGCATCGACGTCGCGGTGCGGTAACCGTAGCTGTGGTTGATCTCCGCCGGGGGGTAAACACGGAAGAAGATGGCGACGCCCAGTATGACCGGGCCGATAAACAGGTGCATCACGAGCAGGCTTGCCCGGCCCGGTTGTACCGGGAGCGCCGGCGTCCCGCCGGCCGTTTCCGCAGTGTCGCCCCAGTGCCAACGCGCCGGCTCACCCTTGAGGAAGCAAACAAGCATCAGCAGGAGCGTCAGAACGGTGAGATACACCAGATAGCCGCCCATGGACTTGTCCGGTGGAAAGAGGGCAAGCCCCCCAAACACCGCAGCCAGGTAGCCGACGAAAACAACCCACCCTTCCCACGTGGCGGGAAGCCCCCAGCCGTAGCCGTAGCGTTTTGCGTAGAACCAATACCGCTTGTTTGAAGCCGGTTCCATGTCGCCTTTTCCTTCTAGTGGATAATGTCGCCCTTGATCGGGTCTCCCGGCACGTCCAGCAGCACAACGCTGGAAACGGTCTTCATGGTGGCGTCGTCCTGGAAGGTCCAGACGACCTTCTTGTCCGGGGTGACTTCGATGATGCCCGGTGCCTTGCCGAATTCGCCATGGCCGACCCAGTTGGACAGGACCGTGTTGCCGTTGGCCAGGCGCTGGAAGCCGGTCAAGAACTTGAGCGAGATGCCGGGCAGTTCATCGTGGGTGACCTTCCACACCGTCTTGCCCGTCTTGTCCGCCTCGAAGACCATGGCCTCCTTTTTCAGATCGCCGCACGCGACGATCGTGTTTCCATTCGCCAACCGCGCGGCGCTGTGCGGCCCGCCGATGGCGGGAATTTCGGCGACCACGTTCCCCTTGGGATCGAGTTCGCGCACGACTTCCTGGCTGTAGAAGCAGACGAGGTAGTTGCCGTTGGCGAGTTTGCGGGCGTTGCGGATGTAGGCATGGCCGGCGTACTTGCTGTCCGGGGGCGGTATTGGCAGTTCAAAGGCGATCTTGCCCGACGGCTCCACTTCAATCAGCCGGGCTGCGGTGCATTCGCCGATGAAGGTGTTGCCGTTGGCCAGTCGCTGGCACGCGTAGACCTCGCTCGGGGACTCGTAGGAGAAAACCGTTTTCTTGTCACGGTCCACCTCCAGCACGCCGTGTCCCGTGTTGAACAGCAGGTTGCCGTTGGGCAGCACCCACAGGTCATCACAGGTCCCGGTCTTGTACTCCCATTCGACCTTGCCGTTGGCGTCGACGATGAACACCTTGCCGCCCGAATAGTCGGTACAGGCAAAATGGTGGCCTGTGCCGGTTTGGACGGGTGTCGGTTTGGCGTCGTCGGCAGCCTGCGCCGGAAACGCAAACCAAATGAGCGCAATGGCCAGAGTGGCCAGCGCCATGCTTCCGAATTTCAGGTTCACTGTGCGCACCGAAAATACGTCTGTCATCGCCTGTCTCCTGTGTTGGGTGTCATCGGGCGGAGATAACTGTACAATAAGTGCGTGGTCGAAGGACAGGCACTCGGGGCATAAATGGCTGCACGGGCTCTTGTGTCGCGACAACGGGCGGGAGGCCACTCGGGAGAGTGGCGTTCCCAGGAGACGGCAGACCAAGGACAGAGGTTATGCGATGTTGAAAAGCGCGGTATCGCTGCGGATTTGCTCCAT
>CAIXUF010000757.1 GCA_903922535.1 Candidatus Hydrogenedentota bacterium | reverse complement strand
CGCGCCGCCGCCGCCGCGCGCCCCCTCGCCCAATGACAAACCCCCCGAGCCCAACGACGACAAGACAGGCGAAAAGGCCGATGTGCCGGTGTCTTTCGACTTTCGCGACGCGCCGCTGTACGACGTGGTCGAGGCCATAGGCAAACTGACGGGCCGCAACTTTGATGTGGATTCGAACATCTCGTCGCTGACGGTGACGCTGATCACCCACGACCGGATTCCGCCGGAGTTGGCGTACCAGGTGCTCGAATCGATTCTGCTCTCGCGCGGCTATTCCATGGTGGAGAGCGTGGACGGCCACCTGGTCAAAGTCATTCCAACACCGGACGCGGCGGGCTCGGCCAAGACCCCGATAATCAACGGCAATGAAAAGCCGACCAAGGGCTTTGACAATTTTTCGACCCACATCGTCACCATCAAATATGCCGACGGTTCCGAGATTCAGCGGGCGCTGCAGATCCTGGGCACCAAGGGCGCGCAGATTGACGTGTATGCCCCGACGAACACGCTTATCATCACCGACACGGCCGACGGCATCCGCCGCATGCTCTCCTTCCTTGAGGATGCCGACGTTCCCGGCCTGAGCACCTCGACGGAAATATACACGCTTGAGTTCACCCGGGCCGAGGTGCTGATGAACCAGATCAACCAGGTGCTGGGCGAGGAGGGCGGCGCAAGCGGCGCCGCCGCGCCGCGGCCGGCCAACCAGCCGATGCCCCCGCAGCCGGTGCGCCCCGTGCGCGCCACCACGGCCCGCGCGCCCCAGGCGCCGGGTGCCACTTCGCAGGTCATCGGCGCGCGCCAGGAAGTGCTGCGCATGGTGCCCGACGAGCGTCTCAACTCGCTCATTGTGGTCGCCTCCGAGGGCAACATGGCCAAGGTGCGCGATCTGGTGAAACGCCTTGACGCGCCGACGCCCTACGAGGCGAACAACCTGCACATTTACCAGTTGTTGAACGCGGATTCGGAGTCGGTGGAGGAGGCGATCCAGCCGCTGATTGGCACGGCGCCGCGCAAACAGACCTCCGGCGGCGGCAGCGGGGGCGCGCCCGGCGGCGCTGCGCCCTCCTCCGGCGGCGGCGGCGCGACGGACGTGCAGCCCTTTGAGCAGAAGGTGCAGGTCAACCGCTACGACGAGACCAACTCCCTGCTGATCGTGGCGGCCCCGCAGGACTACAAGCTGCTTGAGGCGTTCATCGCCCGGCTCGACCTGCCGCAGCGGCAGGTGGGCATCGACGCGATGGTCATGGACGTGACGATACAGAATGACTTTTCACTGGACGTTAACATGGCGTCGGTGAACGGGCGCAGCGGTTTTGGCGAGGCCAACACCCAGGACCTGGTCACCATTGCCAAGTCGGCGGCGGGGGTGGCGACGGCGGTCGCCGGGGGATCCAAGGCGGCGGGGGCGGCGGCGACGGCGACGTCGTCAGTTATCGGCGGTGCCCGGACGAGGATGTCCAGCTCCGTGCTGGGTCAGGGATCCAATGGCGGCCTCACCACCGGCATCTTCAGCGACTACATCGCCACCGTCACCAACAGCGACGGATCCAAGTCGAAGGTGCGCATTCCCTTTGTGCCGCTGTTCCTTCAGGCCATAGAGAAACTGACCGATGTGGAGGTGCTTTCGGCCCCCAGCCTGGTGACGGTCGACAACGAAGAGTCCAGCATCATGGTCGGCCAGGAGGTGCCCTTCATCACCAGCACCAGCACGCAGAACACCGCCAACGTCGGCAGCATGGGCGGCGGCGGCGGGTACTACGGCGGGTACACGCGCGTCGAACGCTCCGAGGTCGGCGTCAAGCTCAAGGTCACGCCGCAGATTTCCGAGGGCGACAACGTGCTGATCGAGTCGGAGATTGAAATCTCCGACACCGACGCCAAGCAGGTCGGAACGGTCGATGTCGTGGGCCCCACGATCAACAAGTCGCTGATCAGCAACACGACGCTGGTCAAGGACGGGTCAACAGCCGTGATCGGCGGGCTCATCCGCGACACCGCCAACCGCTCAAAGACCCGGCCCCCCATTCTGGGCGACATTCCGGTGATTAGCTGGCTCTTCGGCACCAAGCAGATCAGCCGTTCAAAGCGCAACATGGTGATCCTGATGACGCCCCACATCATCAAGGAGGGCACGGATCTGGAGCGCCTGACCCAGAACAAGGTCAACGAGTACTACGACAAGAACCTTGAGGAGCTGTTCAACGACGGCTTCTTCAAGAAGGTGCAGCGCAAGACTGAACTGCGCAACACCTACCGGCCGACGATGATCAAGTCCGAGGAGCTCACGGGTCGGCGGGGCGCACAGGAATTCAAGCGCGGCGACGCGCCGAGGTGATTATGGAAAATGGACAGGCCATGCGCGTCGGTGACATTTTAATCCGGAACGGATCGATCCACGCGTCACAGATAGACGAGGCCGTCGAGCTCCAGAAGATACGCCCCAAGCGTCTCGGCGAGGTGCTGCTCGACCTGGGTTACATCGAGGAGGACGTGCTTCTGCGCGCCCTGGGCGAGCAGTTTGACATACCGTTCGAGCCGGACCTGCGCGGACTCATTGATCCCGCGCTCACCACGCGCGTGCCCATCAGCTTCATCCGCGAGTACAACATGGTGCCCTACCGGCAGGAAAACGGGACGTACCTGGTGGCGGTGAACGACCCGGTGAACCTTTTGCCGCTGGACGATCTCGGGCTGTTGCTCAACGGCCCGGTGGAACCCAGGCTCTGCCGCAAGGACGACATCCAGCACATCATCGACCGCTATTTCGAGCAGGCGGGCGGGACCGCCGGCGAGGTGAT
>CAIXUF010000756.1 GCA_903922535.1 Candidatus Hydrogenedentota bacterium | reverse complement strand
TCGAGTTGACCGCCGTCACCGTGAAGGTGTAGGGCGTGCAGTTGCTGAGCCCCGTCACCGTGATCGGGCTGGCCAGCGCGCCGGCGGGCGTGATGGCGCCCGGCGGAACCGAGTTGACCACATATCCCGTGATCGGATTGCACGCCACAGGTGCCGTGAAGGATATCGTGGCGGTCGTGTTGCCTCCCACGGCCGAGACGGCCGTCGGCGCGGCGGGCGCCGGTCCCGGTGTCACGACATTCGACGGCGCGGAGGGCTGGCTTGTCCCGATGTTGGACGTCGCCGTGACGGTAAAGGTGTACGGGGTGCAGTTGGTAAGCCCGGTCACCGTGATCGGGCTGGACGTTCCTACGAACGGCGTTGTGGCCGGATTGGAGACCACCGTGTAGCCGGAGATCGTGCCTCCGCCGGTGCCAATCGTGCCGAAGCTCACGACGGCCTGTGTGTTGCCCGCGACTGCGGTCACGGGGCTTGGCGGGGGCGGCGGCACCTGGAACACGATGGGCCGCATCATGTCGTTCTCTTCGTGGCCCAGCAGGTGGCAGTGCCAGACATACTCCCAGCCGTAGTCGGTCACATCATTGGTCACGGTAACGGGGTTGTTCGTGTAGGGGTCAATGTTCGAGAACTGCCCCGTGGTGCCCACGGGCATGGTCACGTCGTAAGGACGAATGCTGTCGGGCACACCGAAGGGGACTATGGGCATCGTCGGCCGCAGCGCCACGATGATGTCCTCCAGCGGGTTCATCCTGATGGTGTCTTTCCATCCGATTTCGTTGGGTTCGGGCGGTTTCACCATGCCGTCCCAGCCGACCCGGTTAATCAACTGCACGTCCGCGAGGTGGAAGTGCATGGCATGGGTGTCCACGCCGTTGTGCGTAATCTTCCAGATTTGCGGCACGCCGTTCTGCATGATCTCGGTGGGCGGATCGATGTAACCCAGCGGAATGGTGGTCTGGGTGTTGAAGCTGGTGAGCGGCAGTTCCGTGCCGAGCGTGGCGTTCATCCGGCCGTAATTCAACTCGAAGAGTTCCTGGATGGCTTTCGGGAGCATGTCCATCTTCTGCGTAAGGCTGGCGGTTGCGGTTGCGCCGGTGCCGCCGCCGCCCGTGAATCCAACAGTAGGCGCCGTGGTATAGCCACTGCCGCCGTTGGTCAGCGAGATGGCCGTTACTGCTCCGCCTGACATCGTCGCTGTCGCGGCCGCGCCGGTGCCACCACCGCCCGTGAACGTGACGGTGGGAGCAGAGGTGTAGCCGGTGCCGCCCGCGGTCAGAGCCACAGTGGCAACCGCCTTGTTCGCGGCGGGGAAAGTCATCGATGTGTCTTGGATGCGCGCATAGGTGTCCGTCGTCGCGGCATACGGCCCGGGATATGTGGTTTCCGGCACGATGGGCGGATTCTGGGCCGTGGGGTACTGGGCGGCCAGGGCGGTTTGCAATGCGGGCACACTGAACGGCGTCGCGGGTGTTCCCGCGACCTTGATCTGCATGAGGGTGCGGGTGTTGGGCCCGTATCCGGGCAGGGTCGTGGGCGCGCCGCCGGTTCCGCCGCCGGTGGCCGGGTCGCCGGTCATGGACTGGTCAGGGTCGCCGGTGTAGTAGTCGTTGCGCGGGTCGAAGGCGGGCACCGGCGCGGGGGCGTCATTATAGAGGATGAGCGTTGAACCGGGCGGAACCGCGGAGAAGTCCACCACGATATCGGCTCGCTCCGCCGGACCCAGGAAGAGGCCGTGCGTGCTCACGTTGAGCACCACGATGTTCCTGCGGTTGTACTCGTAGCCGATGGGCGTGCTCGGAATGTCCACGGCCTGCGGCAGGAATCCGCCTTCTGTGCCGATCTGAATGATGTCGGGGCCGATGGCGGACGGGTCGGGCACACCTCCGGGACGGTCGTCGGTCGGCCAGCGCGCCGGCGGCGCCGGCACGTTCTCCGCCGTCGCGGGAACCATATTGACTTCCGTGTTGATTGACGCGGTGGCGAAGGCACCGGTGCCGGTGCTGTCGGTGATGGCGACGGTCGGGGCGGAGGTGTAGCCCGCGCCGGGGTTGGTGACGGTAATGCCGGTGACGACGCCGGTGATTGTTGCCGTGGCTGTCGCCGGTGTGGTGGGTGTGCCGCCCGAGAAGGTTATGGTCGGCGCGGAAAGATAGCCGCTGCCGGGGCTTACGATAGTGATGCCGGTGACAGCGCCACCGGTAAGGACGGCCACGCCGACGGCCTGGGTCAGTGTGCCTCCGCCGGAGAAGGTGACGGTGGGCGCGGTGGCATACCCGGCACCGGGATTGGTGACGGTGACGCCGGTGACGGTGCCGGACACCTGCACGGTTCCAGTCGCCTGGGTGGTCGCGCCGCCTCCGGTGAAGGTGACGACGGGTGCCGCGGAGTAGCCGACGCCGCCTGCAATCACGGCGACACTCAGCGGGGCGGCATAGTAGAGTTGCAGGTTTACGTACCGCTCATTGCAGGCATCCAGAATGCGGAAGCGGTAGGCCTTGGGCTGCACGGTCAGCGTGGGATAGGCGCAGCCGTTGATGATGGGGGTGTCCATGAAGGACTCGGGCACCAGGGACGGGTTGGGCGTGCCGGGCGCATAGATTGGATTACCCTGCGCGTCGACGCCAATCTGCACCTCGCCATGGACCAAGCCCGCCGCGGTGGTGAGCGGCGGCCAGAACCAGGGGCCGTAGTCCCAGCGGCCCACCATGTTTGCGCCCTCGGAATCCGCAGGGTTCTGGTTGGGCATGTACACATGCGGGAACCACAGGTCGCCCGTGTGCGGTGTGGGCGGGGTCGTTCCCCAGTTCCACGTCGGGTCGTTCATGCCGATGGTGGTGGCGTCCACAAAGGTCTTGTCCTGGATGATCAGCGGAATTTGGGTGGCGGGAATCGCGCCCGCGGTGACGAGTGCCTGTTCCGCCGGATCCTGGATGAGATAGCCTGCGGCCTCGCCCGCATAGACGTTGAGGCGGGTGATGCCATAGCTGTGGTCGTGGAAGAACATCAGCCGGGCGCTCTGCTGGTTCGTCCAGTAGAACGTCTCCGATCCGGGGCCTGGGTCATTCGTGGCGCCTGCCGTGCCTGCGGGCACCGGCTGGTGCGTGGTCGGGCTGTACCACATGTCGGGCACGTTCGTCTGGCCGACACCCTTGGTATAAATGGTGCTCGTCTCGTTTGCCGGGACCACCCACTGGTGGGGTGTGCCGTCGCTAATCCATGGCGTGTGTCCGCCATGAAGATGCAGTTCGCCGCGGTTTTCCGTGTACATGTTCATCCCGTCGGGCCCCATGCCCGCACCCATGATGGTCGGGTCCACGGGAATGAAGAGGTTGCCGCCCGTGCCTGCGGGAAGCATGTTGGTGAACTTGACGCGCACTGCCCGGTCCTTCTGGGCGACGATGATCGGTCCAAGATAATGGGCCGCCGCCGGGGCGATGGTGTTGTGTCCGGTCCCGTCGGTGCCGTTGTTGAGCTGCACATAGCCGCGGACCGTGGTGGGCGGCAGGTCGGTGTGCATCTGCTCCGTGAATTGAACCAGGCCGATCTCATAGTAGTCCGAGCCGGGGAAGGTGGTGGTGTCGGGATTCGCCACGGGCAGGAATTGCCCACGGGTGTTGGCGTTGGCCGCGCCCAAACCCGGCAATCCGTCAACAAATTTCCTGAGACCGCCGGTGACCACCCCGGTGAGGGGATTGATCGTCGGGGCCGGGCTGAACGCCCAGTTGCCCTCGGGGCCGAAGTAGTTCGGCGTTCCGCCGGGCATGGGCATGGCTTTGGGGGACATGGCCGGGGGGGCGAGTGATTTGTCACGCGGGCCGTTCTGCGCCGCCTCCTCGGCCTGCGTTGTCGCGGCGCGCAGTTCGGCGGCTGCCCGGTCGGCGGCGGTCATGCTGCGCATTTGGCCATGGACCTCCGAGATGTACTCCTGGCTTCCCGCCGTTGGAGCGGCGGCCTGCGGTGCCTGCGCGCCGGCGAGGCTGGCGACCCAGCAAAGAACAACCCCTGCCAGGATGACTGAGATCAAACGCGTTAAGCTTTCCATTTTTCGACTCCTTTGTTTCATGAACACTTGTTCGAATCGCACGCCACACAAGGAACATTCGGCATTGACTGGAGTGGCGACGGCCTTTCAGTTGCAAGACCGTATGGCTCCCGATTTGAGTTCCAATCCGGAATCGGGCCGCGTAAAGAACGGCTTTCAAGGCTTCCGCCGACACAAACATCGTTCATTGCTTCCGATTGTCTTGACCCCTATGAGCAATCTGTATGCCAAACGGAATAGGCGGTTCTAAGACCCTGTTCGCATGATATTTAATGTGTGCATATGGATTTGGAGGCAGAAGGAAGGGGTGTGCATTTTGTTGGCAAACCCTTTGACAGAATCGTCGGGAGGACGAAAAATGGAATCGACAACCGATAGCGGCCACTCGCGCGAATTGCGTATTCAAAGCGTTTACCGTGTGGCTGGTTGGGGGAACTGTGGGGCGCAGCCGGGGGGTAATCTGCATTGCCGGACAAGAGACCGCGTTCCCTGTCGGAAACCGCACTGGTGTGCGGAATGTCACACCGGTTTAAGCGGAGGTTCAGATCTTTGCAGTTGACGGCAGGAAAGCGTTTGGCGCGATTGGGACAAGAGTCCGGCATGCCGGCACTGTGGTCGCCCCTTTCTCCCGGTCCGTGTGATTGCAGAATATGCGCGCCATATCGCGCGATCGGAGAAGTCTGGTAATCTATTGGCGGTTGCATGATCCCACGAGAACAGGATAATCCCATGATGAAATCACTCGCGCCCGCGCTTCTTTTTGCCGGATTGGCCGCACTGGCCCAGGCGGTTCATGCCGCTGACACGCAGGAGGGCGCTTTCGGGCAGGCCTTCGACGCGCGCAAGGGCGCGCTGACGGTTGCGCCGGACCCGCTGTGGAGCACGCTGCCGCTCACGGTGGAATGCCGGGTGAAGCTCTTCGGCAAAGAGCAGTACAACATTCTGGTTGCCAATGAGACCAAGGCCTCGGCGACGCACTGGGAAATCTTCACCACGCCGGGCGACGGCGTTGTGCATGCCTATGTGCCCGGACGGGTGCCGGACCACGTGCACACGACAGTGCCCATCATGGACGGGCAGTGGCACAGCATCGTGCTGGTGATGGAGGCGGATCGCTACCGGCTGTTTGTGGACGGGAAGGAACAGGCATCCGTCGCCGTTGCCGTGATGAACCAGACCCGCGTGCCCGGCACGTTGTCGGTTGGCGCGCTGGCGGAGGGCGGCTTTGCCTGCAACGGGTTGATCGACGATCTGCGCATCTCAAAGACGGCCCGCACCATCAGCGCCGTCGCAACGGAGGCGTTGGCCGACGACGCCACGCTCGGTCTTTGGCATTTTGCCGCCGACGCCGTGGGCAAGGATGCCTCGGCGCGCAAGTGCGACGGCCAGTTCAAGGCGCGGCAGGCGATGCTGCTTGCCAATGGTGTGGAAATCCCCGGCGGCATGCCCGCCGAACTCCAACCGCTGCCCGAGGCCGAGGACGCCGCGCCGTTGCGCGCGGCCTTGGCCGAAACTGCAAAGTCCCTGAATCTGAAGTCTGTCGTGGCTGGTATGGTTCAGGACACCGTGCTGCGCGAATGGAGTTACGATTTCCAGTGGATGGGGAAGAAGGAATATCCCGAGCACCGTCCCGGCGGGCCCACGCCGGAGAAGCTGGCGAACGAGGTTTTTGACGCGCAGGCACTTGTTCAGGATTCGGACGGCGGGCCGCTGGGCACGGTGCTGAGACGGACCGGGGTGTTGCTTGACAACCTGACCCGCGCGGGCGGCACGGCGGCGCTGGACGCCATTGCGGTGGATTTGCGCACACTGAAGGCCGCGCCCGTCCCGACCGCGGATGCGCCGGGATACAAGGCGCTGTACCTTGCGGCGTGCGCGTTGCGGCGCAACGCGGCGCTGGCCAATCCGCTGCTCGACTTCGATGACATCCTCTGCGTTGCGCGGGGCACCTTCGAGGGATCGGTGCGCTCCAACCCCGAAACGGCGGACCAACAGGGCGGCCATTTCGTCACGCAGTACTTCGGGTTCAACGCGCTGCCCGGCGGTGGACTCTACATCGTCCGCAACTACAAGACCCGGCCCGAAGTCGTCAATGTGCTGACCGATTCTCTTGTGCAGAACGGCCGCCTCCAGGGAACGAAGCTGGACTACGGCGCGTTCGCCACGCCCGACCTGTCCTACGACGGCAAGCGCATCGTCTTCGCATGGACCGAGAACGCCGAGCACCGGTGGGTCTACTCGCAGAAGAAATGCTTTCACCTCTTTTCCGTCAACGTGGACGGTTCCGACCTGCGCCAGTTGACCGACGGCGACGTGAATGACTTCAGTCCCTGCTGGCTGCCGGGCGGACGCATCGCCTTTGTGTCGGAGCGGCGCGGCGGCTACATCCGCTGCTTCGCCGCCTACCTCAAGGTGCGCAGCTACACGCTCTTCTCCATGCGCGACGACGGCAGCGACATCACGCCGCTCAGCTATTTTGAGACCAGCGAGTGGAACCCGTCGGTGAACAACGAGGGCCAGTTGGTCTACACGCGCTGGGACTATGTGGATCGCGAGAACTGCCTGGGCACCCGCTTCTGGATCAGCGGCCCCGACGGCACCAACCCGCGCGCCCCGCACGGCAACTATCCCCTGCCCTATGACACCTTTGCGGACCACACGCCCTACCGCGTGGACGGCGGCCGCGAGTGGGACAGCCGTTTCGGCGCGCCGCTGGTGGAGATGAGCATCCGCGCCATCCCCAATTCGCCCCTCTACCTCTTCACCGCCGCGCCGCATCACGGCGAAATCTTCGGCTCGCTGTGCATGCTCGACCTGCGCAAGGATGACGACCACCACATGGGCCAGATCCAGCGCGTCACGCCCGACGAGGCCTTCCCAGAGACGGAGATGCCGGGACGCCGCCACTACAAGTACGGCACGCCCTGGCCGCTCAGCGAGGATTTCTATCTCTGCAACGTGTGGGAGAACATGGCGCTGGTCGACCGTTATGGCAACAAGGAGATTCTCTGCGACCTGCGGTCGCTCCCCTGCAAGCAGGACGAGCGCCTGCGCATCATCAACCCCATCCCGTTGCGCGCGCGGCCCTGCCCCACGGTCATCCCGTCCAAGCTGCGGCCCAAGGGCGTCGACGACGGACCCAAAGCCACCGTCGCCGTCATGAACGTCTACGACTCCGACCTGCCCTTCCCCAAGGACACCAAGATCAAGTGGCTGCGTGTGATCCAGAACATCCCCAAGACCAACCACGCCATGGGCGAGCCGCTGGTGGGCTATGAGCGCGAGAACACGCCGCGCATCCCCCTGGGCATCGTCCCCGTCGAGGAGGACGGCAGCGCCTACTTCGAGGCGCCCGTCGCAAAGCAGCTCATCTTCCAGGTGCTCGACGGGAACTTCATGGCCGTCCAGTCCATGCGCTCCGCCGCCTTCGTGCATCCGGGCGAACAGCTTTCCTGCGTCGGCTGCCATGAGAACGTGAAGGGCACGCCCGCACCCAAAACCCAGCCCCTCGCCATGCAGCGCGAGCCCTCCAAACTTGCACCCGAGTGCGGACCCGTCGAGCCGGTCAGCTATTACCGTCAAATCAAGCCCATCTTCGACAAGACCTGCCTGCCCTGCCACACCAAAGAGGGCAAGGGACCGCAGGACATGAGTTATGAGGCGCTGAAGGAGGACTACACCTTCTGGTTCTCCGGCGCCATGTTCACCGACATGACCACCAAGTACAGCGGCGTCCACGGCGGATCGCGCACCATCCCCGGCCGCTTCGGCGCGCACAACTGCAAGATCGGACAGGCGCTGCTCACCGACGGCCACCGCGGCGGCGTCTCCGAGGAGCAGCGCCTCCAGGTTGTCCAGTGGCTCGACTGCAACTCGCTGCGCCTCGGCGCGTTCACCCGCGAGGAGGCCCAGTTGCAGGGCGAACTCGTCTGGCCCGCGCTCGACGTGGATCCGGCCAACGTGCAGGGCATCGACGGCACAAAGCCGGGCCTGCGCGGCAACTTCTGGCACGAGAACCTCTGGCAGCCCTACCCCATCCTCTTCTCCGAGCACGTCCACGACCACGTCGCCATCCGCGACAAGGCGGGCGCGATCGTTTGGGAGTACGGCGTGCCCCATCCCCAGGATGTGTGGATGCTGCCCAACGGCAACATCCTCACCACCCACTACCAGGGTGTGCGCGAGGTCACCCGCGACAAGCAGATCGTCTGGGAGTACAAGACCGAGGCCCCCAACGAGATCCCCAACTGCCAGCCCCTGCCCAACGGCAACGTCCTCATCGGCATCGTCGGCGAATGCCGCCTCATCGAGGTC
>CAIXUF010000755.1 GCA_903922535.1 Candidatus Hydrogenedentota bacterium | reverse complement strand
GCAAGAGAAAACTTCCGGAGGCTGCCGTATGTGACCCCCTGCAGTATCACCGGCTTTCAAGCCCCCGGACAAGCTGGAAAATGACACGTGTGCGCGGCGCGGGCAGCGACGCCGCCTGCGCGCGGCGTAGGATCTCACCGCTGATGGCGCGGATTTCGGTCTTCTTGCGGTTGCGCACATCCTGAAGCATGGAGGAAATGTTGTCCTTCGTCTGGCGGCAAAGGTTCTCGGCCGCCTCCACGAGGCTGTGCTGGAACCGGTAGCCCTCGGTCGCGGCCACCTTGGTGGCCTCCATCACGAGGTCGCGCAGCAACTGGCGCACATCGGTCATTTCAAGCAGCCGGCCGTTCGGCACGTCAAGGAGCGCGGTCAACGGATTGATGCCGGCGTTGATGGCGGCCTTTTCCCAGATGACCTGGCCCGGGGTGTCGGTAAGCCTGACGTCGAAATTGGCGTGGCGGAAAACAGTGTAGGCCAGCTCGGTGGGGCAGGAGGTCCACGCGCCGAAGACGCTGGTGCCCGGCGCCGAATACCGCACCCGGCCCGGCTCAAGCAGCGTCACCGCTTCGGAAGAAACACCCGCGATGACGCGCGCGCTGCCGACCATCCCGCACAGGGTTTCCACGTTGCCCAGCCCGTTCTGCAGCGTCAGAACGGGCACCTCGGCGGGAAGCCGCAGGGACGGCGTGCTGTGCGCCTTGGTGAGCACCACGGCCAGGTCCGTTCCCGCGGTGACCTGGGTGGTCACGGAAACGCGCTCGGTATGGGTGCTGCCGGCCTCCTCCACCGTGATGCCCGATTTCGACAGCGCGTCCGCGCGCTGCGGCCTGTAGTCAACGAGATAGGCTTTGTGCCCGGCGCGCGCAAATCGGGCGGCAAACAGGCACCCCATGGCGCCAGGTCCGATCACTGCTATTTTGCTCATGTCTGCTTCCAGTCAAAGGGTGTCAGATGGCCCGCACAAAGGCGCCGGACATGCCGGATTTCTTGCGAATGTCGGCGCAGGCCGCCGCCGCGGAATTCTTGTCCTTGTACCCCGTCAGCACCACGCGGGAGATCTTTTCCTTGTCCGAGTTCTCAATCTGGGCACTGAGTCCAAAGTCTTTCTTTACGCGTTTTTGCAGGCTTTGCGCCTTGGTCTGGCGCTGCGGACCGTCAAAAGAGCCAAGTTGGACGGCAAAGGCGCCGGTCTTGGCGCTCTTGTCGGCAGGCGCGGCGGCCTTCTCCTTGGGCGCGGGCTCGCCGACCGGCGCGGCCTTTGGCGCTGGGGGAGTGGGGGGGGGCTTTGACGTTGTCTTCGTTTCGGCGGACGCTGCGGCGGCACTGGCCGGTGCGGCTTCCGTTGGGGGCGGGTCAACGGGAACGATCTGGCCCTGGGCGGCGGGTGCCGCGGCGGCAACCTGAACCGGTTGTGCTTCCTGCACACTGGGCTTTTCAGCGGGAATCGGAGCCGGGGTCGTGCTCGCGTGGTTGCTTGCGAGCGGCGGAAGTTCCGTAAGCCGCTGCTTGGTGCTGGCAGCCAAAGGCGAAGTCTTGGGCGGAGCCGTGGGGCGGCTGACCGGAGGCGGCGAAAGTATCTGGGTCGGCGGCGGCGGGGTTGCAGGTGCTGCGGGTGCGGGTGGCGGGGTAGGCGAGGTCTCTTGCACGGCCACGGGACCGGCCGCGGCGGGTGCTGCTGCGG
>CAIXUF010000754.1 GCA_903922535.1 Candidatus Hydrogenedentota bacterium | reverse complement strand
CGTTGGTCTCGTTGTCGAACAGGCCGCTGGCGCAGTTCACGCTGAGCACCACCGGAAGCAGTGCGCCGTTGGTCAGCGCGGAGGCGTCGTTCGAGTCGAAGCCGGGGTTGCCCCAGCCGCCAGGCCAGCCATGGTCACGGTGGATGAACAGGAACCGCCCGGCATTCCATGCGGTGATGATGTCGGCATTGGCGCCGCTCCAGGCAAAGCCGCCGTCGGGAGCCAGGTCGGCGGGCAGCGCCGTGCCATTATTATAGCGGCGCGGCGTCGCATCACCCGTGTAGGCCGGGTCGGGCGGGCTGCACCCGGGGCAGCCGTTGTCGATGGTGCGTGTGTAAATGCGCTGCACCGTCTTGCCCTGCCCGTTCAGCGTGTCGCGGGCGAATTCGGACGATTCGATGAAGTTGCGTTGGTCATCGCCGTCCTCGTCCACATCCTTGCGGCAGCACTGGAACTGAGCGGCAATGGCGGCGTTGCTGTAGAACGCCTGGTTGCCGAAACCGGGGGGTGTCTTCTCGTAGTTGACGATCTTGTTCACCACCACGTTGGCGTCCGCCAGCGTGTCCACCGGGATGCGGCCGACGGCCACGTCGGGAAAAACGCCCGACAGGATGCCGGTAAAGGAGCCGTAGAGGTAATCCGTGCCGATGTTGGCCGCGCCGGTCAGGTCCGGCTCGTTCGCCGCGATGTACCACGGCGGAATGAACTCGGCGTCGCCCAGCAGTAGCGCATAGGAGGGACGGATGACCCTGTTGTCGTACTCGCTCTTGATCAGATCCTGAATGGCGTGGTTGGTCGCGTAGTCCGTGCCCGAACCCACCTCGAACACATTGGTGACGATCCCCTTCTCGTTCTTCCAGGCCGCCAGCGTGTCGGCGGCGGCGCGAAAGCCCGGATGGGTGAGAATCATGAACTCCTCGCCCAGCATCCGCTCGATGATGGGCCGCGGACTCACATACTTGCCGATGACCGACCCGTTGAGCGCCGCACCGGTGTACAGGTCCGGACGGCTTTCAAAGGGACTCGTCATTGCCGCGGTGATGAAGGCGCCGGTGCCGCCCTTGAACGACAGCTTCACGTCCACCTTGTCAAACAGTGTCAGGGACTTCTGGGCGGGGTTGTACTGCCCCGAAGCCACCTCGACAATGTAGAAATTCAGGTCGCGCGAATGGCCAGCCGGGCTGACCGAGGCTTTCTGGGGCGGCCATGGCCGGTCGGACGCGTAGATCGTGGCGTCTTTGACAAATGCGGGATCAGCAAAGGCCGTCGGGTCCGGCGGACCGGACAGGCTTTGCGACTGGTCGGCGGGTTCGTACTGTGCCGGAACCAGGTTCATTCCAATGGTCTGGCTGCCCTCAATGACAATCTCAGAGGAAACCTCGGCGCCTTCCGGCACGGCGATCAGGCGGCGGAATATGGGAACGTTCGGATAGCCCGGCTGGCCGGTGGTTGCGTCCGCGCCCGGTATTTCGAGCTGGGTGAACACCTCTCCGGCGGCTTCCACGGTCTTCACCTTGGGCTCGCCGAAGGCGAAAGCCGCGCCCAACTGGGTGTTGTCGTTGGCCTGTTCGTCCACGGCCGCGTTGGCCGGAACACCGACGCGCGACTCCTCCGGGCAGTCCTGCGAAAGCACGCGCATGTCGTAGCGCAGGCGTCGGCCCAGGTTGTACAGATTCTCAAACCGGCCCTCGATGATGATTCCGGTGGCATTGGCGCGGTCGGTCTGCGCGGCGCTTTCATACTGGCGAAGAAGGCCCGCCGCGCCGCAGGCGTCGCCGGCGCGGTAGGTTTCCTCGGACTGGTCCACAAGCGCGGCCAGTGCCGATGCCTGGTCTGCGGGAAGCGTGTTGTCGGCCAGTGCGGTGTGCACACCCTGGTAGTTGTCAAGCACGGGTGCCTGGGCCAGACTGCTCGTCGGCACTGCCACAGCCTGCACACCCGACGCATAGTTGCCCGAACTGTCATAGCTGAAAAGCGTGTAATAATAGTGCCTTCCGTTCGTCAGGCCGGTGTCGGTGAAGGGGGAGGTGGCCGCCTCCGACACCGTGTCACCGTCCGTGCCAAAGGCCGGGTACACGTCCGTCTTCCGCTGAATGCGCACCCCGGCCAGGTCGGCGTCGGCCGGGTTCACCCAAGAGAGCGTCACCTGCCCGTCGCCCGCGGCGGCAGCCAGGCTGGTAACGTTTTCCGGTGCGGTGGTATCCTTCGTTTTGCAGGAGGACAACCCCGCGCCTACAGCCACAACCAGCAGCAGGGCGCATCCGCGCAATGCCCAGAGACGAGAATTCATGTGTCTGGCAACTGAAATCATCTGTTACTCCTTTCTGTAATGCCCATAATCCCGACAGACTTTATGAAAATACCCAATGATGATACCCGAACAAAGCCAGAAAAGTACAAAATTCCCGATGCGATCTATTTTCTCATGATGCAAACGGAAGCGCCGGACATGACAGTATCCGCCTAAAACCAAGAAAGACATGACATGAAAACGCGACGGGAGCGATTCATCGAGTACATCCGACACGGCGGCAAACGACCCTTCGTCTCGCTGCAAATCGGTGCCGGGGCGGGGTTTGACACGAAACTGGCCGGCAGGGAATGGGTTAGCGAAACGACTGTTGAGGACACGATGCGGGCCTATGACATCGTGGGCGGCGATGCGCTGATTAACCTGGG
>CAIXUF010000753.1 GCA_903922535.1 Candidatus Hydrogenedentota bacterium | reverse complement strand
TGTCCAAGCGGTTGAGTATCGTAATCACAAGCATTCGGGTAGGCTCCGGTTTTCAATTCCTCGTAAGCTTTGAAGCCTAAGAGACTACCCGGATGCCCACCTTCTAAGCCATCTTTACCCACAGATTCTCGCGAAGACCCGATTAATTGAGAACGAGCTATGCACCATCATGAGCAAGTTGTATCGGGCGTCACCCGCAACTGTTGGATGTGAATCCTGTGGTGGAAGCGGCAAAATCAAAGGTTACAGGTGTGCAGCCTGCAACGGCAAAGGACATGTTCCCAATGAATCTAGAAAGTACATGCTTCTGCATCGGGCTTATGATGAACTTCGAACAAATCCGGATTTTCACGGTCTTGTCTGGGATGGCATATACGAGTTCATGCAGAAGCACGATAAATAGGACAATGTTTGATAATACTATTAACCTTATAAATTGGGACAGTCCCGAATGGCGCTAACTTATGGCGAAATCGGGTTGTGCCGCCCCTTCAGGGCTCGGTCTGTGGCTACGTTGCCTACCTGGGCCTCACGGCCCAGGCTAATGAGTACCGCGCCTTTGGCGCTCTGATCATTGACGTCAACGCCCCGAAAGGTTTACTGTTCGGAGCACCGAAGGCGCGATATACATTAGCCCGGGGCGTTAGCCCCGGGTTGGCAGTACGACAAGATGACAGAGCCCTGAAGGGGCGAAACACGGGATGACCGTAAGTTAGTGCCAGTCGGGACAGTGCCAGTCGGGACAGTCACCCTTTATCTGCCTTTTCCGACAGTCGCTTCGGTCGCTGCTTTCGCCAACCTTTCTGGCGGCCCACAGGGAGTGGACGGACACGATGACCCGAAGTGGACAGTTGTCAGTGGACAGTGGACAGTTATTGGCTTTCAAATGCGCTGGCCGAGGGGGCGACAGGGACGATGAGCCGCGCAAGCCACCGGCCATGCCGGTGGGCGCTGACTCCTTTGCCACGTCCTTTATCCATGCGGGCGAGCGACTTCGCCGCGTGACTTCGCCGCGCGGCACTTGGAGGGGGGTTGGTGTATAATGGATGAGAGTTGGCGGCAAGGAGCCAAACCGCTTGGAGAGATCGACATATGACAAGGGTAACCACGACAAAGGCCCGTGAAGATTTCGCCGATGTTTTGCGACGCGTGAACAAGGAAGGCGAGCGAATCCTGCTCCACGATCACGGGAAGAACATCGCGGCGCTGATTTCCGTCGAGGATCTGTCCCTGCTGGAAGAACTTGAAGACCGCCGTGACGCCGCCGAAGCGGAACGGCGGCTGGGCGATCCCGCCGAGACGCCCATTCCTTACGAAACCGCGCAAGCGCGGCTCGGCTTGACGTGAAATACCGCCTTCAGATTCTGCCTTCGGCTGAGAAGGACATGGCAGGCCTTGCCATGGACTTGCGTCAACGTGTGAACGCGGCGATCCTTCTTCTCGCGGATAATCCCCGGCCGCCCGGCTGCAAATCACTCAAGGGCAAGTTTCGCGGGCTTTATCGCATGCGCGTTGGGGACTATCGGGTCGTGTACCGGGTCAAGGACAACATGCTGATACTCATTGTCATCTCCGTGGCCCATCGTTCGCAGATCTATTGATAGAAAGCAAGACGAACGGAATAGAAACATCATCTTGATGTCCTTGTGTTCGGCGTTTCCTTGATCTTCGGCGCGGGAACGCACGCACGCAAGAGCCTGTTGTCCGCCTGTTCCCGCGAGAGAATCCTGACGTCAATTCCATAGGATAAATGGGGGATAAATGGGGACGATCACCCTTTATACGCCTTTTCTGACAGTCGCTTGGGCCGCTGCTTTCGCCACCCCTTCTGGCGGCCCACAGGGAGTGGACGAACACGATGACCCAGCAGTTTTTCGATTTTTCTCAGAAAACTGTCGATGCTCAAGGGCGGCCCGTGTGGGTGCTGCGGCGGGGAATATGGGTGTGCTTCCCCTATTTCCGGGGTGAATTGGGTGGAAAGCGCGGGTGAGTTACAACAGACCTCTAAATTGTTCCGGCGTCAGCCCCGCGTCCTGTGCGATAGCGCCCATCGTGAACGAGTTGATCGGATTGTGGCGTGGAATCGTCAACCGCGTGGCACCGTTGGACATTACGGTGTGCCTGCCTCCCGCACGGCCTTGTATCCGATCTTCTGAAAAACGCGAGGCGCCTCTTCCCAACTGACGCCCGGTATGCGCGGCATGTCAGACGGTCACAATCTCCTCGCTGATTTTGAACTCAGCCTTCTCGTGCTGCTCCGCTTCGAGCCACTCCTGAATGGCGATGCGAATACTGTCAAGCGCGTCTTCCCGCGTCTCCCCCTGTGAGTGACACCCTCGGAGCGCGGGGCAACTTACGGCCACCCCTTCTTCCGTTTCAATCAAAGTCACCCTGAATTCCATGGGAACTGTTCTCCAGTCTTTCGTCATTAATTCTACACCCATTCCAGACATTGCGCCAGTTGACCTACTCGTTCACGTGTCCCTTTTTGGCCCGTCCCCCCCCATATTCATTAACAGTCACCCTTTACCTGCCCTTTCTGACAGTCGCTTCGGTCGCCGCTTTTGCCAACCTTTCCGGCGGCCCACAGGGAGTGGACAGACACGATGACCCGGCAGTTTTTTGATTTTGCCCAAGAAACTGTCGCACCCAAGGGGCGGCCCCTGTGGGTGCTGCGGCCGAGGGTGGCCGTCACCCCGGTGTCCCGGGCGGATTCGGCGGGCATATCGCGCCATGTCGCGGCGGACAGGTCCTCCGGCCCTGCCGTCATGTCACCGGGCGCCATTCGGGACCCCAACTTAAATGAGCAAGGGCCAGCGGGAGGTGCCTCGTATTGCAGGCGTCCCGCCGGCCTTGTGCCTCGGCGCTTGGGCCACGATGGCAAGCCCGAAGACAGGGCAGGCGGGACGCCTGCGGAGCGGGGAGAGTAGATGCGGCATCCCTGCCGCGTTTCTTGCGCGTGGATTCGGGCCAGAACGGGCTTTCCTGCATAGTTGCGGACGGGCCGCGTCCCCGGTATGCTTGTGCCGATGAACTTCTCCACAGAAAACGGCGATTCCGACACCAGTCCCGTGTGCGGACTCACGGTGGTAATCCCCTGTTTCAACGCGGGGCACCATATTCGTTCCGTGGCGGAGGGCGCGGCGGTACGGGCCACGCGGGTGATTGTTGTGGACGACGGCAGCACGGACGGGGCGGTGGACGGGTTCGCCGCACCCAACATTGAGGTGTTGCGCCTGCCGCGCAACCGGGGCAAGGGGCACGCCATCATTGAGGGGCTGAAATGCGCGCTGGCGCGTCCCGAACTGGAGGCCCTGTGCCTGATGGATGCCGACGGCCAGCATGACCCGGCCGACATTCCTGGACTGGTCGGGGCGTTTTGGCGGGAGAGGGCCGACCTCGTCATCGGCCAACGCCGCTTTGACGGTGGGCCTGTGCCCTTGCGCAGCCGTTTTGGCAACCAGGTCACCGCGCGGGTCACGCGGCTGCTGCTGGACCGTAACCTGCCGGACACGCAGTGCGGATTCCGCGTGCTGTCCCCGCGTTTCGCCCGTGCCGTGGTGGATCGGGTGGCGGGCGGCCGTTATGAGACCGAAATGGAGATGATCGTGCTGGCAGTGCGCGGCGGGTTTGCCCTGGCCCACGCGCCAGTGCGCACGGTCTACGAGCCGGGCAACCGCAGCTCCCATTTCCGGAAGGTCCGTGATTCGGTCCGCATCTACCTGCGGCTGGCACAGGCCCTTTTGGGCCAACGTTAACCTGAAACCGGGAGGGAACGTTACAATACGGGTGCGTGTTACCATGGTGTTGACGAATAAGAGGCACCATTCAGAAGAATAGAGACAAAGTTGCCCGGTAAAATGCGGGTCCGCGTACTCGCCTGTCGGGAACCAACGTTGATTGCAGGCTGACAGCCGAGAGCGGCGGGCCCACATTGGAACGCAACATCGTCGCGGGGTCACCCCCCAACAAATGATGGGAGCAAATTCTAGTGTATTCCGTGCTAAAACAAAGGTTTTTCCTGGCCGTGTTGCTGGCAGGACTGGCACCGGTGGTTGTGTTCGCACAGGAAACGGCGCAACCCGCCCCCGCGCCCACCCCAGTGCCCGCGCCTGCCGCCGCACCCGCCCCCGCGTCCGGCGGTCCGTCGCTCCAAGGGGCAAATCCACTTGGGGTGGGCATGACTCGCCAACACGCCGACACCTTTGAACCCGGCAAGCCTTTCATGGTGACGGTGACCATGGGCGCGGCCAAGGCGGGACAGATTACGGCAATGGGCCTGCACGAGACCCTTCCCCCGGATTGGCGGCTGGAATCCGTGGCCGGCGGAAGCGGCGCGCCGCCCGACGTGGCGCCGGCTCCCGGCGCGACGGGCGTGCTTGAGTTTGGCTGGATTACGGTGCCGCAGTTTCCCTACGCATTCAGCTATGTGGTCACGCCGCCCGACGGGGACGGCGGTGCCAAGGAGATCGACGGCGCGCTGGAATACCGGCAGTTGAGCGGCGCGCATCACGTGCCCCCGACAATAACCAGGATGCACGGACCGAACCCGAAACCGCCCACCATCACCCTCAAGGGCGGCAATCCGGTCACGCTCAACGTGGGCGACACATGGCAGGAGCCGGGCTACACGGCGCTGGACAGCAAGAACGTTGACATAACCGGGAAGGTCGTCGTCAACGGCACGGTAGACACCAGCCGGGCCGGCGAATACGGGCTTGGCTACACGGTGTCGACCGACGACGGCCAAAAGGCTGTCGCCATGCGCGCCGTTGTGGTGAAGGAGAACGGCGACAAACAAACGGCCCCGGCTGCGGGCGGGACCGGCGCGGCACCACCGCGCGAGCCGGGCCCATCGGGCCGCGAACTGTCCAATCCCATCGCCGCTTCGGCCGGCAAAAACCCCGTGAACAAGGCCCAGCCCGCAGCAGCCCCAACGGCCGCGGCAACCGAGGGCGAGGCCGCAGCCGCAATAAAGAAGCCGGATCTGCCCGACACCGCCGCATTCCGACCGCCCCCCACACCAAAACCAGGCGACAAGCCCGCGCCGCAACCCGGCAATGCGGCGGCGCCGCCCCCCCCGACAGCACCGGCCCCCCCGGCGGCGTCCGTCCCAGCCACCCAGCATCGCGCGCCGGTGCCACCGGAAATGCTTAAGTCCGCGACGGCAAAGGAAACGGCGCCGAACGGCGCGGAGGCCGCAGAAACCGCGGCGATCCCGCCGCCCGCCTCCGTCCCCAAATCACTTCTTGCGATCATTCCTGAAGTGTCCATGCAGACTGTCGGCGGTGTTGCCGCGGTGTTGTTTGTGCTGCTGGGCGGATTGGGGTTGTTGGGCTGGCGGCTTGTGTACAGCCGCCCCATCCGCCGCAAACGTCCACCCACTCCGCCAAGTCCTCCGACCCGGTAGCGCCCGCGGCCCGCAAGAGACCTGTCAACAAGCCCTTGTCACGCGTTTGATTTGCGCAGCAGATGGTTGATTGTTTCGCGGACCTCGACGATGGCCTGGCTCTGCGCCTCCAGATGGTCCAGCATCACGCGGATTTCCTCCTCCGCTTTTGCGTTAATCTGGTAGTCGATGTCCGCGGCCAGGCGGTCCCGCCGGTTTTGGCGGTTCTGGCTGATCATGATGAGCGGCGCGGTGTAGGCAGCCTGCAATGACAGCACAAGGTTCATCAGAATGAAGGGATAGGGGTCCCAGTGCCGCATGTAGGCCGTCACATTCAGGACCGCCCACGCGCCAAGAACGACGGACTGCGTGATGATGAAAGGCCAGGAACCCGCCACCGCAGCCACGCGGTCGGCCATCCGCTCCCCAAAAGACGATTGGTTCTGGAACAGGTCGTAGGCGTTTTGCACCGGAGGATGGACATGCTGAAAAGGGTCCGGGAATTCGTTCTTGTGCATCTTGCCGCCGTTCCTTTGCTGATTCGGGCGGCGGTCATTTCATGACCGTGCCGCCCATGCCGCGGTTTACCAGTGAGGCGATGCCCGCCAGCACCTGGGCCATGGCAATGCCGCCCGGCGAGGCAATGTACCGGGGTTCCCACCGGGGGTGAAACTTTTCCTTGTACAGGCGCAGGCCCTGGAAATTGTAGAACCGTCCGCCGTGCATGTAGATCATCGAGGCGAGCCGGTTCCACAGCGGCGCGGCCTGGCCGCCCTCAATGCCCGACAGCGGCGCCATGCCCAGGTTAAACCGCTGGTATCCCTCGCGCGCGCCCCATTCGATGAGCCGCAGAAACAGTGCCTCCATCGTTCCCGTCGGGGCGTCGGCGCGGTAGCGCATCAGATCCACGCTCAACTCGGCATGGTCACCGGACTCGAGCATGTTCGCGAAGGCGATGATTCGGCCGCCGCGGCGAAACACCGCCTGGCGGAACCGCAGCAGGTAGGTCTCGTCGAAGTACCCGAGCGAGAATCCCTTCTCGCGGCCGTTCTTTTCTTCCAGCCATTCATCCGACACCCGCCGCAGTTCCCCGAGAAAGGCCGGCACCTCGGCGCGTTTCAGGATTTCAAAGACCACCCCTTCGCGGTCCATCCGGTGCAGCAGGTTGCGCTCGTTCTTGTGCGACGCGCCGTCAAGCGACCAGTTGCGGAGGTCCACCATGGCCTCCTCGCCAAATTTGGCAAGGGACAGGCCGACGTCCGCATAAAGATGGAGGGTGTCCGGACGCACCTGGTAGAACACGGCCATCAACCCGGCGCGATCACACAGGTCGCGAAAATCCCAGACCAGATCGCGCGCCGCCTCCGGGTCGCCCACGGGGTCGCCCATCGCCACGGCGCAGCGGCCCGAAAGGCTGTACATGATGAAGCCGGGAAGGGTTTCGTGAAACAGAAAGCGTTTGTCTCCCAGGAAGGCGAGGTGGGCGCCCGTGTTGCCCGAGAGCGCCACCGCCTCCGCGACGCGCCCCAAGTCCGGCGGCGCAGAGCTGTCTGAAAACGCCGCCGCTGGACGAAGCAGTCTGGCCAGGGCCAGGCCGGCCAGCAGCACGCCCGCGCCCACGGAGGCGCGCAGCGAGCGCGGCGCCCCCTCGGTAAAGGCAAACTGCCACCATAATTCGGAGGAGTATTCTACATGCCTGTGCGCGAAAAAGAGCAGCCACGCGGTGCTCACCGCGATGACGGCAATGGCTCCGACCCAGCCCGGTCCGAAGCGCGGTGCCAGCAGGGACGAACGGCGCTGGAACTCGCGGTGGCAGGGGGCCAGCGCGGCCAGCATCACGCCCAACACCACGGCCTCCTCGTAATCCAGCCCCTTGAGCAGCGACAGCACCGCGCCCGCGGCCAGCAGGGCGGCCGTGAGCCAGTAGGCGGCGTCCACGCGGCGCTGCAGGGCGCGGCCCAGGAACAGCAGCAGCACGCCCACAAGACTCGCCAGGAAGTGCGAGAATTCCACCATGGGCAGCGGCACGAGTCCCTGGAGCAGGGTGATGCGGTTGTGCGCCGGGGGCGTGGCGCCCGAGAAGAGCAGGATGGCGCCGCCCGCCATGGTGCTGATGGCGAACACGCTGGGTATCAGCGGGGACAGGTTGCGCATCAGGATCGCGAAACGTCCGAGGACCGTGCGGCGGTTGAGCAGCTCATGGGCGCCAAGCAGCGCGCAGGCGAGGAACAGGGGCACGAAATAGTAGACGACGCGGTAGAGCAGGATGGCGCTGATCAGGCGCGGACCGGACGCATAGGGTGCCAGGAACGCCAATATGACCGTCTCAAAGACGCCCAGACCGCCCGGCACCTGGCTGACAAGCCCCGCGATGATCGCTATCATGAAAAAGCCCGCGAAGGACACGAAGCCCAGTGGTTTGTCGAGCTGCAAAAGATTGTAGAAGACCGCGCTGGTGACGGTCAGATCCACGGCGCCCACCAGGATTTGCGCGAGGGCAATCCGTCCATTGGGCAGGGCCAGTTCGTGTCCGCGCCACCGGACCGCCCCCAGGCCCATCAGGCTCAGCACCAAATAGACGGTGGAGAACCCGAGCAGCGCCAGGCCCAGGGGAATGTGCAGGTGCGCCGGAAACATGGCGGGCAGCGCGCCGGCGGGCTCCAGCAGGCAGGCCAGGCCGCCCATCGTCGCGAAACCCAGCCATCCGGTCACCGTGCAAAACGTGACAATGCGGGCGATTTGGCCCGGCTCCGCGCCCCAGGCCGAGTACAGCCGGTAGCGCACCGCGCCGCCGCTGAGCACGGAATGCCCCACGTTGTTGCTCAGCGAATAGCCGATGAACGAGGCCAGCGCCAGCCTGTGGTAAGCCAGGGAAACCCCCGCATAACGGAATGCAAGCACGTCGTACAGCGTGAGCATGAAATAGCTGCCGGCGGCGAAACAGGCCGCGGCCAGTATATGGCCGCCGGTGATGCCGTGAAAGGCCTCGCGCAGTTCACGGTAGTGGTAGTCGCGGAAGACGCGGTGCATCGCGTATCCTGCAAGCAGGAACACCACCAATCCGAAAAACGGCGCCGCACGCCGGGCCAGTGCGCCTATTGAAATTCCTGCGGCCTTCATGAAGTCATTCAATCCTCACTCCCACGACCTGACCTTGCCGTTGAATGACAGCGCAGGTGGGACAGCCACCCCGGCGGTCGGTCTGCGGTCGGCACCTGACAGGCGGGGGCGCCTGTCCCGCGTGCCTTCTGCCGGTTCAGGCCTCGTCTCCCAGGGCTTTTCCGATATCGATTGCCGTGTTCTCATCCAGCGGAATCACTGCCTCCAGCGCCTTGCAGGCGGCCTCTGCATCCTTGGCGCGCACCTGTACCGTGCTCGGTCCCACCAGAATGGGGGCATAAATGGCGCGGGCAGTCAAGGCTGTCGGAACCCACGCGTCAATGCCGCAACTTTGCAGTTTGGCGCGAATGATGTCCGCCAGCCCTTCTTCGCCCACGAACACGGTCACGAGGTCCGTGTACTCCTTGATTACAGAAGGATTGTCGTACAAGCAGGAATCACTCGCGAATATCGTCATGGGGTCCGTGTATTCCACCTCGTCCATGGGAAGCGATCCAACGAGGTCGGCATCGCACGCGTCGCAGCGGGTGTACCCCGCCTCAAATTCTGAACGGCATTTCGGGCAAAACATGGCCTCTTCTCCCACGGTGGCGTGTTGTTTCTTGACGCGCGCCGATGGTCGGCCTGAGCCGAACTCCCTGCGCCCGCCTCTTAATACAGCATATCACACGGTCATCGCACGCCGGGCCGGCGTGCCCATCGAAGCCTTCGGCCTGCTGCCCAATCCCCGCTCTCAGGCCTCGTTCGCCGGGTCTTCCACCATGTTGACAACCGCATCCTCATCCACCGCCACCACGTCCGCCAGTGCCTGGCGCGCGGCCGCCTCGTCCTCCGCGCGCACCTGCACCACGCCGGGCGACAGGCTCGGAAAGACGCCGTGTGCGGCATCGCCCTGAATCCATGCCTGGATGCCCGTGCTCTCCAGTTTGCCGCGGACCACCGCCGCAGCCTCGCCGTCGCCCTCGAAAACCGTCACCAACTCCGTGTATTCCTCCTCGTCCAGCGGAAGCGCCTCAACGAGGTCCGTATCGCATTCCTGGCAACGGGTGTATCCCTGTTCAAATTCCGAACGGCATTGGGGACAAAACATGTCATATCCTCCCGCAACGGGACGTTGCGTTTTGACGGGCGCCTGACGGACGGAAAAAGTCCGATCAAGACGCCCCGCTCTTTTTACAGCATAGCATAACTGTGCGCTTCGGGGCGTCCGGCCCCGTTTCTCTTTTTGCCCAGACTCGGGTATGATGAACGCATGAAACCTCTCACCCGGAGACATTTCCTGGCGGGCGCGGCGGCGCTTGCTGGCGGTGCCGCACTCGCGCAGGGCGACCCGGCCACCGTGAACCCAACACCGGCCGCAGGCCAGCGGCGCAGTTGCTACAACAACTTCGCCGAACACCTGCTCAACGCGTTCAACCCAAACATGATCTATCCCGATCTGCCGAACCGGTGGACCGATGATGCCTGGTTCCGCTTCATTGACATGATCGGCGATTTCGGGTTCACCCATTTCGAGTTCTGGCTCGTGCCGCGCCTGTTCAGCCGCGCCGGGCTGGAACAGCCCTTCGGAGAGGCCTTCGCAAGGCAGATGAACGCGATCATTGCCCACGGCCGGGAACGGGGCGTGGGCGTGAAACTGCTCGCGGCGCTCACCACGGTGGGCGATGACTGGCACACGCACTGTCCCAACGTTCCCGAGGAATGGGACGAGGTGGTGATGCTGTGGGACCGCTGGACCAAGCGCCTTCCAGGCCTGGGCGTGGTCGGCATCTTCCCGGGCGATCCGGGCGGCTGCTCGCGCAACGGCTGCACCGCGAACACCTTCATCGACGGCGCGCTGAAGATCGCCGAACTGGTGAAGAAGAACCAGCCGCAGGCGGAGATCGAAATCGGCACCTGGGGCACCCCCTTCTGGGGCTGGGGCACCATCGAGGGTCCGCCGGGGTGGAAGGGCGAGTTCATCCAGTCCATCCAGGGCACGGCGTGGAAGTTCGACAAGAAACGCGCCGACGAGTGCATGGCCTACTTCCTCAAGCGGCTGCCCGATTTCCCGAAGGACACCTCCGTCTCCATCAATCTCGCGTTCAACCCCGACGGCAACCCGGACCAGGGCAGTGGCGAAATGGACGCGCGGCCCTGGGCACGCGAAATCGCCAAGACCAACCGCGTGCTCACCTGGGACTTCAGCCTGACCGAGGGCGAGAACGCGGTGATTCCGCATTACCGCTTCGGCCGGCTCTTTGCCCAGCGCAAACGCGAGCAGGCCGCCGCACAGTACAGCGGCGGCATCTGTTTCACCATGAGCCCGCTGCTCAACCAGCTTTCGCTGTACCAGTCCGCGCAGTCCTTCATGAACATGGAGGCGGACCCGGCGGCGCTCACACGCAAGTTCTACCGGCGGCTCTTCGGCGCGGAAGCGGAGAAGCTGAACGAACTGCTGCCGCTCTTCGAGATCATCCCCGACTGGGGCAACTACAACCAGATCGACCTGTCCCGCCGCGACTATCATGCGCGCATGGGCGAGGGCGCGGAGTTGCTGCGCGCGCTGGAGGGCAAGGCCGACAACAGCGTGCCTTTCAATCCCAGCCCGGAGGAATACCGCAGGGAACTGCTGTTCTTCTTTGATCTCTTCCGGGACCTCAGCGGCGATGCGCCCGATTTCGACGCGCTGACGAAACGCTACTGGCAGCGCATCTACGCCATCTACGACCAGTTGCCCCAGCACGTGGACCCGCGCCCGCACGGCGCCACGGAGCGGCTCATCCGTTTCTTCGATCCAAAATGGACCGGCGCAAGCAACGGCCCGCTCCCCGGCAAGTGGAGCACCTGATCCGCGATCCGACAGGACGGCGGCAAGTAGACGCGGCATCTTGCCGCGTTCTGCGTGCGCCGGAGTCTGGGCAAAAGAAGAAAGAGGCTGGAAGCCTCGTCTACATGGGAGGCAGGATGCCTGTGGCTCCATATCGTCGTCTTGACGCCCCGGAGGAAAAGCGGTAGTATCTTATTCATCGGTTCCACGTCGTGTATTCGCGCGGAAACGGCCCAAGCCGGGAGACAGTGACAGTGCAATCGGCGATCCCATGGAAGGGGATTTCAGCATGTTCACGGGAGGCGTGTATGTGCCACCAGCCATTCTCGGTTGCCGACGCCCGCATTTTGGCCCCGCATACGCGGGGTGAAGGCGGCAACTCCGCATCACCCGGCGCGTCTCTTGGGTGCATTCCATCGGTCCAGGTCCATTTCCTGCGAAGGGTCGGGCACTTCCCGTCTCCTGCGCGATAACGAAAGAGAAGGAGGTGCAATGAATACCATGAAATCCCGTCGGACGATGCTGCGGACGCTTCTGTGCACGGCCCTCTTATGCGCGACGGCCGGAACGGCCCTGGCCGGCACCGGTCCCGAAAGCGACCCGAACAGTCTTTACTGGGATGACCAGTTCCCCATCCACGGCTTGAACGGCTCCATCCGGGCGATGGTGAAGGACGGCGCGGGGAACCTCTACATCGGCGGCACCTTCACCTCGGTGGTCGATGTCGCGGCCAACCGTGTCGCCAAGTGGACCGCCGCCACGGCTTCCTGGTCCGCATTGGGGGCGGGAGTGGACGGCAATGTTTTCGCGCTGGCGATGGATGCTTCCGGCAACGTCTACGCGGGCGGTGACTTCACCTTGGCGGGTGGCGGCGCGGCCGCCAACGTCGCCAAATGGGACGGCGCGGCATGGTCCGCGCTGGGAACGGGCACTAACGGCGTGGTCACCGCGCTTGCGGTGAACGGTTCCGGCCCTGTGTACGCCGGGGGCCTGTTCCCGATGGCGGGCGGGACTATGGTTAACTTTGTGGCCGAATGGGACGGCGCGGCCTGGTCGGCCTTGGGGGCGGGGGTGTGGGGGGACACGTCGCGTGTGGTTTATGCGCTGGCGGTGGACGGGTCGGGCAATGTGTACGCCGGGGGCGATTTCACGACGGCCGGCGGCGGTGCAGCCCAATATGTGGCCCAATGGAACGGCACGGCCTGGTCCGCGCTCGGAACCGGGATGAATGGCGCCGTCTATACCCTCCTGCTGGACGGGTCGGGCAACGTGTACGCCGGGGGCGACTTCACGACGGCCGGCGGCGGGTCGGCCAACCGCGTCGCCAAATGGAACGGTTCCGCATGGAGCACGCTGGGGGCCGGGATGATTGGCTCGGTCCGCTGCCTCTCGTTGGACGGGTCAGGCAACATCCACGCCGGGGGCAGTTTCACGCTGGCGGGTGGTATCGCGGCCAACGCCGTGGCCCAATGGAACGGCACAAAATGGTCCGCACTGGGGACCGGCACGGACGGAACCGTCTATGCGCTCGCTACGGACGGAACCGGCCATCTGTGCGCCGGGGGGCAGTTCACGACGGCGGGCGGGGAAAAGGCCATCGCCTTTGCCACGTGGAACGGCACCGCGTGGAACGGCTATGGCAGCGGTTTGGACAACACGGTCAACGTGATTGCGGCGGACGGGTCCGGCAATGTCTACGCCGGCGGCTTCTTCACGACCACGGACAGCGGGGACGCCGCTTTTGTGGCCCGGTGGAACGGCGCCGCATGGGCCCCGCTCGGCGTGGGAATGAGCAACGGCGACGTGCGCGCACTGGCCGTGGACGGGTCGGGCAACCTGTACGCCGGGGGATCCTTCCTGTTTGCGGGCAACAGCGCCAGCAACCACATCGGAAAATGGAACGGCAGCGCCTGGATGGAGATGGCAAACGGGTTGGGCGGCGTTGTCGAGGCCCTGGCGGTGGACGGGGCGGGCAACGTCTATGCGGGGGGCTCCTTTGATCATGCGGTGGGCGGGGTGGCGGCCGACAACGTGGCCAAATGGAACGGCACCGCCTGGTCCGCGCTGGGAGCCGGGCTGGGCAGCACCGTCAAGAGCCTTGCCGTGGACGGGTCGGGCAATGTCTATGCCGGAGGCTACTTCACGACGGCGGGTGGCGTGACCGCCAACCATGTGGCGAAGTGGAACGGCTCGGTGTGGTCCGCGCTGGGAACGGGAACGAATGACACTGTCTATGCCGTTGCAGCGGACGGGGCGGGCAATGTCTATGCCGGGGGTTCCTTTACGACGGCGGGCGGTGGCGCGGCCAATTACGCGGCCAAGTGGAACGGCACCGCATGGTCCGCTTTGGGCGCGGGGACGGCCAGCCAGATTTTGGCCCTTGCGCTGGACGGGTTAGGCGATGTTTACGCCGGCGGCGGCTCCGGGTCGGGCGGATACACGGCCAAGTGGAACGGCACCGCATGGTCTTCGCTGGGAACCGGAATGAACAATGAAGTGTGCGCCCTCGCGGTGAAGCGCAACACCCTTTTCGCGGGCGGCGCTTTCGGGCAGGCGGGCGGCAAGGTTTCCGGGTATTTCGGCGTGTGGCAGCCGCGGGTGAACCAGAGCCAGGCAACGCTGACGCTTTCGCCGGGCGCGGTCACGATTGGCAATGACATCTTCGGCTTCTACAAACCGGCGCTCACCACGGTGGCGGGAACGACGGTGTCCTACCTGGGCGTGATGCCGGTACCCGTGACGCTGGACCGGGCTGACGAGATCCAGATGGGCGGCATTCGTCTGAACGGCGCGCTCACGCTCGGACCGGCCGATGTCCGGTTCGGCGGCAAGGGCGCGTCATTGTGCGTGGAGTTCAGCGAGGACGACGCGGCGGCCTACGGCGTGGCGTATGATCGCTTCCGCGCGGCCGCGCTGACCTACCCGCCCGATTACCCCGCAAACAAAGAAGCGGCTTCCTACAAGTCATTGGGCGCTGTGAAACCTGTGCCAGTCCGGGTCGAAAACGGCAGGCAGATCTACGCGGTTACCGTATCCCTCACGGCGACCGGCTCGACGTACGCCGCCGCGCCCAAGTCGTTCCTGCCTCCCGATGCGCCGACGAATCCCGGCGCGACAGACATCGGCACGGACACGCTCACCTGGACGTGGACCGACAACTCCGACGACGAGACGGGCTTCACACTGTGGGCCGGCCCCGGCACGGGCGCGCCGGTCACCCTGCTGACCACCACCGCAGCGGACGCCACCTCGTATCCATGGAGTGGCCTGTCTGTGAACACCCCTTACACCTTCCAGGTGGCGGGGACCAATGCAAGGGGTGACAGCGACAAAACCACAGCCTTCTCCGCATGGACGCTGGCAAATGCGCCGGTGGCGCCGGGGGTGGACGGCGCCGGGGGAAACACACTGAATGTGACCATTGGCAGCGGGGATGGAAACCCGCCAAACACGGAATACGCCATCCGCTGCACGACCACCGGCCAGTGGGTGCGGGCCAACGGCACGCTGGGCACCGCACAGGTCTGGCAGACTGCGGCAGACTGGGCCACCAAGACTGTGGTCGGTCTGGAACAGCTCTCGGGATACGCGTTCAGCGTGACCGCGCGCAACGGCGCGGGCGTGAACACGGCGGCGGGTCCGGAGGCATCGGGCACGACGCTGGACGCGCTGCCCACGGCGGAAATCTACCTGCTCACATCGTCGCCGACCACGTCGGATACGGTGGCGTTTGCCGTGCACTTCAGCGAGCCTGTGGGAACCAGTTTCAATGACAGCACGCTCCGTGTGACCGGCACATTGGCGGGAACAGCGGTGGTAACGGTGGCGGATGACCCGTACTATACCGTGGCGGTGACGCTGGCCGACCCAAATGCGGACGGCGCCTGCGGCATTGACATCGAGGACGGCCTGGTCACCGACCTGACAGGCAATTTCTGCACGGGTGGCCATTCGTCCTTGTGCACAATCCACAACTGGCCCGGCTTCGCCTTGCAGCCGCAAGACGCGAAACTTTACGTGGGCGACACGCCTGAATTGCGGGTGCAGGTGGATGAGGGCGGCACATTCACAACGTACCAGTGGATGTTCGACAACGGGAGTACTGTGGCAAACGGTGCAAACGACGCTGCATGGCCGTTCACGATTCTGGACGTCGGCGCGGCGGGCGCCTACTGGTGCGAAGTGAGGTTCGACGGAGCGCCGCACATCAGCGGTGTCGCGCATATTCAGGTGCAGCCGCGCGTGCGCATAGTTCTGCCGCCCGTGGAAGGCAGCGCGACGGAGGGGAATGACTTTGCCTTCACGGTGACGGCGGCGGGCGGTTATGGCCCGCTGTCATACCAGTGGAAGAAAGGCGGCGAGAACATCACGGGCGCCAACAGCGGCAAGTACACCCTGTCCCACCTGGCCCTCGTCAACAGCGGCAATTACAGCGTGGAGGTCAGCGACACCAACGGCGATTCCATTGAATCGGTCCCGGTCGCGTTGACCGTGTCCCCGCGCGTGCCCACGGTCGGCTTGGGCGGCTTGGCCTTGCTGGTGGTCGCCCTCGCGGCGGCGGCGCGGAAAAAGCGACGGTAGACGACGGCAGGGGAACAGCTCTGTCCTCAAGTGCGGCGGCCGTGGCCCGGCAGTGTGGCACGGGGGTCTCGCCCGTGAGGACCATGGGCAGTATGCCCGTGACACTGTGGGACGTCAACTTGGCCGCCGCAATAGGTCCGGACGCTTCAACCCCGTTTCGTGCCTGCCTGTGCGCCGGTGGGGTATGATTCCGGTATGAACCGGTTTTTCGCGATCATCCTGTTGTTGGCGGCCCTTATCCCCGCCTGGGCCGCCCAGGCCGCGACACTTCAGGAAGGCCCGCTGGTGGTCGAGTACGCGGCGGGGGACGAGGACGCCGCGCAACGGGCCATGCGGGAACTGAAAGAGGCGGCCGCGGACTTCGCGCAGCATCTTCCCCTGGGCGACAAGCCGGTGAACGTGTTCATTGCGCCCACGGTGGCCGCCTTTCACCGCCGCACGCCCGGATTCATGCCGGGGCAGGTGAGCGGAGTGGCCGAGCCGGAACGGGGGCTCATCGCGGTGAAGTCACCGCGCCTGCGGGGGGCGCGCGCCGATTTTCTGGGCACGCTGCGCCATGAACTGGTCCATGTGCTGCTGGCGCGCAACACCAACCCCGCCTTCATGCCGAACTGGCTCAACGAGGGGCTGGCGATGTTCCTGTCGAAGGAGTACCAGTTCGCCACGCCCATGACCATGGCCATGATGTTCTTCGAGAACCGGCTTATCGAGTACAAAGACCTGGACCGGACCTTCATGAATCCGGGCCGGGAGATGGAATTCGGCGATGCATACGCCCAGTCGCTGTCACTCACCCGGCACCTGTTCAAACGGCTCGGCCCGGACCGGTTCTGGCAGGTGGTGCTCGCAACGCGCACCATGCCTTTTCCCGACGCGCTGCACCAATACGGCGGATTCGATTTGCACGGCATGTGGGTCGGTTACATCCGTTCCCTGTGGCTGGTGGTGCTTGTTGGGGCCATGGCCTCGGGATCTTTCTTTGCGCCCATGTCCGTGCTGACCATCGTGGCGTGGTTCAGCGTGAAGCGCCAGCGGCGAAAGGTTCTGGCGGGCTGGGCGCGGGAGGAGGAGGAGGAGCGCCTGCGAAACCTGGTGGACCCGAGACCGCCCATCATGACCTGGGAAGAGGCCATCGAGGACGACACAACCTATATTCCCGGCATTGATGATGAGGAAGACGCGGACCGCTACTGACCATCGGCCCCGTCATCCGCCCACGGCAACCGCACCTGTGCGGCATTCCGACCATCCCCCATGCCGTAAAAAAGAACAAAGCACCCCCTGCGCAAGCAGAGAGCGCTTTAGTAACAGGAACTGTTAGTGTCTTTTGGAACGGAAGGCTTGTACTACGAAGACTTCTAGTACTGGGCAACCTTCACGTCAGCGCCACCGCCGCCGGTCGCGCCGCCGCCAGCACCACTGGCCGCACCGCCCGCACCACCAGCACCGCCGCTCGTTGTGCTAACCGCCTTAAGCTGGCTGGCATCCAACGCTGTCGCGGGGGCTGTCTGTGAAGCCGAGCTGTCCGCGGCGAGTGCAAGACCCGCCGACATGACAAGAACGCCCACAAAGATGGCTACAAAAAGTCCCATGTTTCGCCGCATCATTTTCATAACGCTCACAGGTTTAACCCCCGTCGGTTAGAGGCCCACAACGGCAGTGAAACAACAGGATATTCACTCTCCGTTTCTACTAAATTATAAGCGATATCGGGCAAAAAGTCCAGTACTTTTTTTTGTCCCTTGACAGCCTTGGGAATATCCCCCCGTTCCACGCAGGATAACTCTTGACGGAACAGTAGTTTACGCAAAACAAGCCTTGACCAAGCGGAGGGGCGAAACAAGGTGCATCATTCCCTTAAAACTGTGCTATAGTCGCTCAGGCAACCATCAGCCGCGTCGGCTGACAGCAAGAAAGGAAGGATTTCAGGCCATGATTCGCAACGCGTTCAAGATGCAGCTCAAACCGGGATTCGAGGAGGAGTACAAACGCCGCCATGATGTGCTGTGGCCGGACATGCTCCAGCAACTTCATGACGCGGGCATCTCCGACTATTCCATCTTCCTTGATCCGGAAACGCTGACGCTGTTTGCCGTGCAGAAACTGACCGATGACAACACGTCCGCCGATCTGCCGGACACGGAAGTGGTGAAGCGGTGGTGGGCCCACATGCAGGACATCATGGAATGCAATCCGGACAATTCGCCCGTGGCCAAGCCGCTGGACGAGGTGTTCCACATCGACTAACCCGCTCCGGGAGGAAACGACGATGAATATTCCCGAGTTTCATGCCACCACCGTGATCGCCGTGCGGCGAAACGGTGTGGTCGCCATGGGCGGCGACGGCCAGGTGACGCTGGGCGAAACGGTGATGAAGGGCAACGCAAGCAAGGTGCGGCGGCTGGCCGACGGCGCGGTGCTGGCCGGCTTTGCCGGAGCGGTCGCCGACGCGTTCGCGCTGTTCGACCGCTTTGAGGGCAAACTCAAGGAGCACAACAAGAACCTGCTGCGCGCGGCGGTCGAACTCGCCAAGGAATGGCGCACGGACAAGTACCTGCGCCAGCTCAATGCCATGCTCGCCGTCAGCGACGCGACCCTGTCGCTGCTGATCTCCGGCACGGGCGAGATCATCGAGCCCGAAGACGGCATCATTGCCATCGGCTCCGGCGGCCCCTACGCGCTGGCCGCGGCCCGCGCACTCATCGCCCACACCGACCTTGACGCCAAGGCCGTGGTCGAGCAGTCCCTGCGCATCGCCGCGGGTATCTGCATCTACACCAATGAGAACATACGGGTGGAGACGCTGTAAAGGGGCGTGGGAAGATGACCCGACCCGGCAGTTTAATCCTTCGCCCCAACGAACTCGGCGAGAGGAACCACGGTCACCTTGTCCGCCAGCGGATACCGCTGCGCGCCGGGGTAGACCACATGGAGTTCGTCCAGCTTCAAATCCGTCAACGCCGTGCGCATGGATGGGGTTAGCGTCGGTGCGTCGGTCCTCTTGCATTCGACACCGATGCGCCGCCCCCCTTTGAAAAGAACAAGGTCGATTTCGGCACCGTGGTGTGTGGCCCAGTAATAGGCGTCGTCCGGTTGCAGCGCCTTGAGCACCTCCTCCACGGCATAGCCTTCCCAGGAGGCGCCCACCTTCGGATGAAGTTCGAGTTCACGATGGTCGCCAATGCCGAGAAGCGCATGCAGCAGGCCGCTGTCGCGCACATATACTTTGGGGGCTTTGACCTGGCGCTTTCCGAGATTTTCAAACCAGGGGGGCAGTTGGCGCACCATGAAGACGCCCGTCATTAGATCGAGATAGCGCCGGACCGTGGACTCGTTGACGGCCAGCGCGCGGGCTAGTTCGGCTGCATTCCATGTCTGGCCGTGATAATGGGCAGTCATGGCCCAGAAGCGGCGCAGGGCCACGGCGGGAATGGACACGCCGAACTGGGGCAGGTCGCGCTCGATGAAGGTCTGGACAAACTGTTTGCGCCAAATGACGGAATCGCCTTCCGTCCGGGCTGTGAAAGAGAGCGGGAATCCGCCGCGCAGCCAATGCTTGGATTGTGTCTTGGCGCCGAGGTCGGACAGACGAAAGCCCTCCAGCGCGACGGTTTCCATGCGTCCCGCAAGACTCTCCGAAGATTGTCTCAGCAAATCGGATGAGGCGCTGCCCAGGAGCAGAAAGCGCGCAGGAAGCGGGTGGCGGTCCGCCAGCACCCGAAGCAGGGGAAACAGTTCGGGGTGCCGTTGGACCTCGTCAATGACCACAAGGCCTTTGAGCGGGTCGAGAGCGGTTTTGGGTTCGGAAAGACGGGCCAGGCTGGCCGGGTCTTCCAGATCGAAGTAATTGAGTGAATCTGCGGATACGAACTGGCGCGCAATCGTAGTCTTTCCGCATTGGCGGGGTCCCAGCAGTGCCACGACGCGGCTCCGTTTCAGCGCCGTGCGCACACGCTCCAAGTCTGTCCGGCGTTCGATCATGACGGTAGTATACACCGTGAAAATCCCGCAGTCAATGCAGGATTTTCACGGTTTGCTTTTTCGTGCAAAACACAACGGCCGCCCGCGCAATTGCCAACGGGCGGCCGTTTGGGTCTGTCTTATTCTCGTCTCAGCCCTTGCCGGCGATCTTGTTGATGATGTTGGTGGTGGATTGGCCGTCAAGACCGGGGATGATGGCTATGGACCCGCCGTAGCCCTCGACGAGCCGCCGCTCCTCCTGGACGATGGTGTCGATGGTGTAGTCGCCGCCCTTGGCGTAGACGTCGGGCTTGAGCGCGTCAAGCAGGGGCATGGGCGTCTTGTCGTCGAAGATGGTGACGTAGTCCACGCACTCCAGCGCGGAAAGCACCACGGCGCGGTCCTGCTCGTTGACGACGGGGCGGTCGGGCCCCTTGTTCTCGCGGACCGACGCGTCGCTGTTGAGCCCGACGATCATGACGTCGCCCTGTTTGCGCGCGCGCAGCAGGTAGGTGATGTGG
>CAIXUF010000752.1 GCA_903922535.1 Candidatus Hydrogenedentota bacterium | reverse complement strand
TGTGAATCCCTGGTTGGGGCATTGCACGAGGCCGATCTTCATGCCGATGGCCTTCGCCGCCAGCAGGAGACGTCGGGTCTGCTCTATATCGCGCCGCGCCGCCGGATCGTCATAGCCGGAAAAGCTCCATGTCGGGAAATGCACAATGACCGTGTTGGCACCCCAAAGCGCGAGTTCCTCCAGGTAGCGGTTCACCTCCTCCGCCGGTGCCGCCTCATAGAAATTGTTAAAGTGGGTGGCGGCGTAGATGGCCCGGAATGACCCCTCCGGTGAAGATTTCCCCCGCCATGCGCCGGGAGTGAATCCATCCGCGCCGTAGCGCGAAGTGCGCAGGAATTTGCCCACGCCGTACAGAACGGAATGTTCATCCGCGCCTGTTATCCGAACACCGCCCCCCGCCGCGTCGGCTATCTCAAAACCTTCCGGCGGCAGCGACGGATTGACATCGAGCGTTAGGGTGAATGCGGCTTCGCCCGAACGCACCACTTTCACCGCGGCCCGCATGGACATCTCGCGGGAGGCAATGGCCGCAATGCCCCCCATAACCGCCCCCGGGGGATCAGGCGTTTGGATATGGACCGTTTGCGCCGGCGCGACGGTGGCTCCCAGAAGCACCAGGGAAACCATGAGGGACGTTAGCATGATGTTGTTCCTGTAGGTCTAAACCGGAAGAGAAGGTTGCCCGCGTCACAGAGAAAGAATAGGATGTCTAATTTCAGAAACAATTGAACGTGGATGCACAGGATTCACAGGATGAAAGACCCATAGTCGCTTTGGTCTTATCCCGCTCAATCTGCATATCCATGTAACAGTGGATTTCCTATGCCGCCTCGTCCGGCACGCGCAGTTCTTTTCGAAACGCGGCGATCTGCTCTTTGAGTTTCTTCACGATGTCGCCGTACGTGGGATCATTGTACACGCTGCGCAGTTCTTTGGGGTCTTTTTCCCGGTCAATCAGTTCCCATTCGTCCATCTTGCCGGGCAGGTAGTAGTGAATGAGTTTGCACTTTTCCGTGCACACGCCGTAATGCGGATAGACATGGTGCGGCTGGGGAAACTCGTAGTACTGGTAGTACATGGCCGTGCGCCAGTCTTTGGGCGTTTTTCCCTGCAACACCGGAAGAAATGACCGCCCCTGCATGTCGCCAGGGGTGCCCAGTCCGGCGGTGCCCAGAAAGGTCGGCGCGAAGTCCACGTTGAGCACCATGTCGCGGTTCACGCTTCCCGGAGCAATGACGCCGGGGAAACGGGCCACAAAGGGCATGCGCAGCGATTCCTCATACATGAAGCGTTTGTCGAACCAGCCATGGTCCCCGAGGAAGAAGCCCTGGTCGGAGGTGTAGATGACCAGTGTGTTTTCCGCCAGGCCTTCCTTGTCCAGCGCGTCAAGAAGCCTTCCCACGTTGTCGTCCACCGACGCGATCACCCGCAGGTAGTCCTTGATGTAGCGCTCGTACTTCCAGTGGGCCAGCGCGTCGCCCTCCAGTCCGGGCGGCGGGTCCTGCTTGAGGTCCGTCGGGGTCAGGTCGCGGTTGACACGCATCTCCGCCTCGGCGACGGCGCGGGAACGGTTGGCGTAGTCGTCCTTGAAGGTGTCCGGTTCGGGGACGTCCTCCGTCTCGTACATGTTGCTGTGTTTGGCGTCGGGAATCCAGTTGCGGTGGGGGGCCTTGTGGTGGCACATGAGACAGAATGGCGCGTCTTTGTCGCGCTTCTCAATGAAGTCAATCGCCGAATCGGTGATCAGGTCCGTGACATAGCCCGATCGCTTCTGCTTCTTGCCCATCTCGATCATGACGGGGTCGACATAGTCGCCCTGGCCGGGCAGGATGTTCCAGTAGTCAAACCCGGTCGGGTCGCTGACAAGATGCCATTTGCCGATCATGGCAGTCTTGTAACCGGCACCTTGAAGCATTTTCGGAAAGGTGGGCTGACTGCCGTCGAATTTGTCACTGTTGGTCTTGAATCCGTTCAGATGGCTGTATTTGCCCGTGAGAATGCAGGCGCGGCTGGGGCCGCAAATGGCGTTGGTGCAGAGGCATTTATCCATGCGCACGCCTTCGCGCGCGATGCGGTCAATGTGGGGCGTTTTGTTGATCCGGCTGCCATAGCAGCCTATCGCGTGCGCGGCGTGGTCGTCGGACATAATGAACACAATGTTGGGCCGACTGCGCCCCGGCTTGGCTTCCGCCGCGGCGGGCCATGCACCGAGCGCGGTTCCGGCCCCAAGCATGCCTAGCCAGCCCAGCATGTCGCGCCGCGAACACAGGTCTCCCATGGCCCATTCTCCCTCAGACAGTCGTAAAGCCCCGGTGTCTATTCCACGGTGTACACGTCGTTGACCTTCATGATGACCGTGCCGCCTGACACGCCTGACCCCACCACGACGCATCCGCCGTCGTCGGTCAGGGTCAGCGCGTTTGCCGTCGCGGTGGGAAGGTCTTCATTGCTGAAGGTCCACAGCAGCGTGCCGCCGCCGGTGAATTTTGAGATGGCCATGTCGCCTCTGCTGTCGGCGCCGCCTGCAACAAGGTCCCCCTCCGGCGTCTCGCGGATCACTTTGGAATAGTTGATCGTGTCGAGGTCCGCGTAAGCGCCTGCCCATATCTGGTTGCCGCTGCCGTCGGTCCTGGTCATCCAGAATCCATAGGTGGACACCTTGCCCATGTCGTTGACCAGCAGTCCGCCCAGCACGTAGTCCCCGTCGGCGGTCTGCGTCACGCAGTAGGCCTCTGCGCCGTGGCCGTCGGGCGGATATTGGTAGGTTTTGCTCCACTGAAGACCGCCGTTTTCGTCCACCTTGATCAGCAGCGCCAGGTGCCCGTGCGGCGAGCCGTCATCAGAATAGCCCACCAAAACGTATCCGTTGTCCTGGGTCTGCTGCCCACCGGTAATGATTTCGTTGTATGCCGCCGCATTGTCATTGATCACCTTGACAAAGTCGACATGGCCGTCCGCATCGGTCTTGAGCATGCTTGCAAGGGGATATCCGCCGCTGTAGGACGACCCAAAGGCGGCGTACCCACCGTCACTGGTGACCTGGAGCGCCGCCGGTTCATTGTCCGTGGCAAGCGCGCCGGCAGTGTACGGGGCCTCCGGGGCGTAGGCCTTCGACCATAAGGCCGTCCCGACCGCGTTGGTCTTGACGAGGAGATAGGAGGCGGCGGGGAGCGTGTCCTGGTAGAAATGCCCCGCACCCAGCAGGATATATCCGCCGTCGGAGGTCTGCCGCGCGCCGACTGCCTCATGCCGCCAGAGTTCCGTGTGGTCGCTGTCGGGCGCGATGTTGGAATAGGACATGTCCCAAACTTTTCCACCGGCGGCATTCAACTTGAGGGCATACATGTCATAAGGTCCGTTGTGGCCGCCGCCAATGATGAAACCGCCGTCGGCGGTCCTGTCGGCGGTAAGCCCCCAGATTGAGGCCGGGGTCGGAACATAGGACCAGGACGTCAGCGGTTCGCGCCCCAGGGAAACCACCAAGTTCACCGAGGCACCTTCGGCAACTTTTGCGCCCGCCGCCGGGTTTTGGCTGATGACACAGCCAAGCGGCACCGTGGCGCTGTACGCTGTGGGCGCCTCCCCAAGCACAAGTTTCACAGTCATGAGGGCGGTGGTTGCCGCGGCCTGGGTCATCCCGCCAAGGTCCGGAACGGACACGCTCGGCTTGCAGCCGACGGTGAGAAGAAGACAGACCAACATGAGACCCACTCCGAGCGTCCTGCGTGACATGATATCCTTCTCCTTGATCCGTTACGGCACGGCTGTCAGAATTTCGGCACAATGGTCCATTTGCCCGCAGGTCTTGCCCTGTCCACGGCACCCGTGATGTTACACTGGTTCTGCAATTTTGGTCAACAGCCGTGCATTTCCGCTTGGGGTCATCGTTGAGGGGTGGGCTGTTGCCCGATGGAACACGGGACGATATGGACGATATGGACAGGATGGACGCTATGGACGACCGGATGGATAGAATGAACAAGTTAACCTGGCCGGTAAGGCAGGGTGTGACAGATGTGCTTGTGGTGGGCGGAGGCCCGGCGGGGATGATGGCGGCCAGCGCCGCCGCACAGACGGGCGCGCGCGTTGCACTGGTGGAACGTCTGCCGCGGCCGGGGACAAAGCTCGTTGCGACCGGCGGGGGCCGGTGCAATCTCACCAACTCACTCCCGAAAGCGGAGTACCTGGCCCGGTTCGGCAAACAGGGCCGGTTCATGCGTCCAGCACTCGATGCACTCGACGCCACAGGTCTTCGGGCGTTCTTCCACCATCTTGGCATCGAAACCCACTCCGCCGACGGCTTTCACGTATTTCCCGTTTCCGAGTCGGCGGTGGATATCCGCGACGCCCTGCTCGCCCACTGCCAGAAGTCGCAGATCGAAATGCACACGGCGGCGGATGTGACGGCCTTGATCCTCCATGACAGTGCCATTGCTGGCGTTGAAACTACCCAGGGCCCACTCAACGCATCACGGGTTATCCTTGCCGCCGGAGGCTGCGCATGGCCCGCCCTGGGCTCGAACGGATCGGGCTTTGCCCTTGCGCAGCGCGTGGGGCATGCCGTTGTTGCGCCCGTTCCCGCACTTGTCCCCCTCGTGACAGGGCAGACCTGGCCGCACCGTTGCGCGGGCATCGTGATTCCCGCGGCCCGTCTGCGCATCGACCTGCCCAAAGCATCACATTCCGGGGTTATGGGCGACCTTCTGTTCACCCACCGCGGCCTGTCGGGCCCGGCGGCACTGGACCTGTCCGGCGAAATTGCGCGCCTGCTGGCGGAAACGGGAAAGCCAGTGCCGGTCCGGTTGCATCTGACGCCGGAGACCCATACGGCAACCTGGTCCTCGGCCATCGCGGCATGGCGCACCGAATCCCCCCGTCGCCTTGTGCGGAATCTTGTCGCCCTCCACTTTCAGCACAGCCTCGCCGAGGCTGTGTGCGCTGAAACCGGCATTGGCGCCGAATTGCGCGCGGCGGAACTTCCCGGCGCAACCCAGCGCCATCTCGCTGAATGGATGGCGGGTGTCACCGTCGATGTCGTGGATACCGAGGGTTTTCAAAAGGCCATGGTTTCCGCCGGGGGGGTCTCGCTGCGCGAGGTGGACCCGCGCTCGCTTCAGAGCCGTCTCGTGCAAGGGCTGTATTTCGCCGGGGAGATCCTCGACATTGACGGTCCCTGCGGCGGCTACAACCTGCAATGGGCATTCTCCAGCGGAAAGCTTGCCGGACGGTCGGCCGCGCACACGCTGTGAAACCGCACCTTTCCACACGTCATGCAGTTAAGCAAGCACCCAGTGTCAGGTTTGCGTGAAGAAGCGGTCACAGGCGGCGATGATGCGGGAAGTGGCCTGGCCGTCGCCGTAGGGGTTGGGAATGTGGGGCCATGGACGCTCGGGGTGGTCGAGGATCGCGTTGGCGGCGGTGATGATGCGGTCGGGATCGGTGCCCACCAGTTGGACGGCACCGGACTCCACCGCCTCGGGGCGCTCGGTGGTGTCGCGCATGACGAGCACCGGCTTGTGAAGACTGGGCGCCTCTTCCTGCACGCCGCCGGAGTCGGTCAATAGCAGCGCCGCGTGGTCCATCAGCCCCACGAAGGGCAGATAGGACAAGGGTTCGATGAGACGGATGTTGTCGAGTCCCGGCGCGCGAAGGATACGGTTCACCGGTTCGCGCACGTTCGGATTGAGGTGGACCGGGTAGACAAAGACCGACTGGGGATGCTGGCGGGCAAGCGTGGCGATGGCATGGCACAGATCCTCGAAGCCCCGCCCGAAACTCTCACGGCGGTGTCCCGTGATGAGCACCATGGGCCGGGCCCACCACGCCGTGTCCGTGCGCGCGGGAAGATCGGGGATGTCGGCCGGGTGGGCGCGGACACGCTCCACGGCCATGAGCAGGGCGTCGATGACGGTGTTGCCCGTGACAAATATGCGCGCGTCCGAAACGCCTTCGCGCAGCAGATTCTGGCGGTTTGACTCCGTCGGGGCGAAGTGCAGCGCGGTAATGCGCGACGTGAGCACGCGGTTGGCCTCCTCCGGCCAGGGGGACTCGAGATTGCCCGTGCGCAGGCCCGCCTCGACGTGGCCCACGGGGATGTGGTGGTAGAACGCGGCCAGCGCGGCCGAAAGCACCGTGGTCGTGTCACCCTGCACCAGCACCATGTCAGGCTTGTGCTCCCCGAGGTAGCCGTCGACGGCGGCAATGGCCCGCGAAGTGAAGCCGCCCAGCGTCTGGCCCGGCTGCATCAGATCCAGGTCCGCGTCCGGAACGACGCCGAACACCTCCAGCACCTGGTCCAGCATCTGGCGGTGCTGCGCGGTGACGCAGACGTGCGCCTGAAGTGTGGGATGGTCGCGCAGCGCCAGCACAACCGGGCAAAGTTTAATGGCTTCAGGACGCGTTCCGAAGATAATGGAGATCGTTTTTTTCATAAGGCGGGATTATAGCACCACGGGCATTGGGTTCGGCAAGACACCACACGTCCCGTTCATCGCCGGAAAAAGAAACTGCGCAGATGGTCCGCCTTTGAAGATTGTGTGGCTTGGGTGCCGATCAAAGACCAAGGTTGAGGGGCTTGTTTCAGGCAACAACAGGGTGAAGCTCCATTGCCGGGGGCGTCGTCCTTCCCTGCTCTCGCCGAAAGTCAACGGTGTGCCAAAGGCGTGAGTGAAGATGCATTGTCCGGCTGTGGCCTCCTTCCCCGCAGGGGTTGAATGTGGAACCCGTGTCAGGATTGAAAGGACTTCAATAAACAACACCTTTCCGGAACTTCCCTCCGGTTATCTCCTGCTTCGCGTTGGTCCCCACCGGAACCCGGGATAGAATTCAAATGCGGATCTCTGCGCGTCTGTCAGTGCTGTCAGCGCCGGGCACGCCTCGACAGCAACCTCCACGCCACTAGACTTTCCGCCGCGATTCGCCCGCAACGGCGGTCTGAGGCACGCGATGGCGTGGTGGAATATGCGGATTATGGCGCTATCGTGAACGTACCGTCGCTGATGTCCTCTATCGCGTTGTTGTCCCCGGAGATGAGGTGGATCTTGCAGGTACTGGCCGGTGTCACCCAGGACGGAACTGTCCAGGAGAATTGTTCGGATGAGGCGGTAGCCGCGCCCAGCCATACCGTTTCCAGGCTGTCCACGTTCAGCAGGACCGCCACCGCGCCTGTCACATTCGTCTCGGTCCATGTCACCACACAGCTTTGGCCCACCGTCCAAGTCTCCCCGCCGTTGGGCGAGGTGACCACAAGCGCGGGCAGGTCGCCCGGCACCGCGATGGTGAAGGTTCCGTCACTCAGGTCCGCGAAGCGGTTGTCGTCACCGTAGACCAGGTGGACCTTGTAGTTGCTGCCCGGCGTCAACGTTGTCGGGACCGTCCACGAGAATTGTCCTGTTGCGGCCGCACCCAACCACGCCGTGTCCGCGCCGTCCACATTCAGCAGGACCGCCACTGCTCCCGTCAAACCGGTCTGATTCCAAGTGATGCTGTGGGTCTCGCCCTGCGCCCAGGATTCGCCACCGTTCGGGGAGGTGAGCGTAAGCGGGGGGGCGATGATGCTGAAGGTGCCATCACTCAGATCCTCTATTGCGTTGTTGTCCCCGGAAATCACGTGGATCTTGTACGCAGTGCCCGGTGTCACCCAGGGCGGAATGGTCCATGAGAACTGCCCGGCCGAAGCGGCCACCGCGCCCAGCCAGGAGATATCCGTGCCGTTGTTGTTCAGCATGACCGCCACCGCGCCCGTCACGCCGGTCTGGTTCCAGGTGATGGTTTCGGTCTCGCCGTGAATCCACAGTTCACCGCCGTTCGGCGAGGTCACGGTGATCGGGGGCGTACCGGATGCGATGGTGAACGCGCTGTCGCTCAGGTCTTCCAC
>CAIXUF010000751.1 GCA_903922535.1 Candidatus Hydrogenedentota bacterium | reverse complement strand
GGCAGCTGCGCGACCGGTGGTCGTGGCCGACCAATCCATCGTTTATTTTTCACGACGGCAGCGAGTGGATTGCCTACTTCACCACGCTCACCTCGCCCGAGCAGCGCGAACGCTACTCGTGCGGCAATGTCATCGCCCTCCGGCGCACCCGTGACTTTGTCACCTGGACCGAGCCGGATGTGGTGCTCGCGCCAGAACTCGACTGGGAACGCGAGCACATGCCGCTCTCCTACAACACGATCGAGGTGCGAAACCCCTGCATGGTCAAGCTGGCCGAAGGCCGCTACCGGCTCTACTACAGCGCCGGCACGGTGATGCTGGACAAGTGCCGGTATGAGGAACCGAAGTACATCAGCTTTGCAGACGCGCCGACGCCGTTCGGCCCGTTCACGAAATACGGCAAGCCCATCCTGGCGCCTGATCTAGCCATCCCGCACCGGAATTTCGGCGCCGGCGCGATCAAGGTCTTCGGCCTGGGCGGTCAATTCCTGGGGCTCTACAACTCCATCTACAACGACACCAACGGGTGGCAGCATTCCGCCATCAATCTGCTGATGAGTAGCGACGGCATCGCCTGGGAGGAAGCGCCGTTCAATCCGATCATCCTGCCGTCGGGTAACGGCTGGAAAGCGGCGTTCGTGTATCAGCTTGATCTGGTCCGCTGGCAGGATGAACTACGCCTCTACTACAACGGCCGGGACAAGTGGCAGGACGGGATCGAGTGCATCGGTGTATCCTTTTTGAAGGGCGATACAACCCCGGTGCGCAAACTGTGGGATCTGCCATCATAGGCGCGGGAACAGAGCGAAGCTGAAAGATCAATGACAATGACAAATGAAGAAAGCAAGCGCTTGCCAACAACCAGAGAAGTTGACGTATTGGTGGCCGGTGGCGGACCCGCAGGCGTCGGAGCAGCCCTTGCCGCAGCTCGAAACGGCGCCAAGACCTTGGTGGTGGAGCAGTTTAACTGCCTCGGCGGAGTCGCTACGGCCGGTGGCCATGGGCACATCTCGAAGTACGACGAGGACGGAACCGGACGACGGATCGTTGGCGGAATTGCCGATGAGATCGGCAGACGGGTTGTCGAGAATGGCTTCGGCACCCGCACCTCGCACGGCGTCTGGTTTGAAGTCGAAGGCATGAAAGCCCTGCTCGACCAAATGACGGAGGACTCGAACATCGAGCTGCTGTATTACACCTTCTTCAGCGACACGGTTGTGGAAGACAGCGCCGTCGTAGGCGCCGTCATCCAGAACAAGAACGGACGGCAGGTTATCCGTGCCAGGCGTATTGTCGACTGCACAGGTGACGGTGACGTGGCCTTTCATGCCGGGTGCCCCTATGAGGTGGGCCGCCCCTCCGATAATAAGTGTCAACCTGTCACCCTCATGTTCACGATCGGCGGCGTTGATTGGGATCGCGTGAGCGCCTGGCGAACCGACTACCAGATGAAAGCAATATGGGAAGAAGCTCAGCGGCGTGGCGGCATGCGTCCCTTTCAGACAACAATCATGGGGTGGTGGTGGACACCGACGCGGCCCGATCAGGTCGGCGTGAATTTCACCCACGTGATTCATATTGATTCCACCAAAGCGGAAGATTTGACGCTGGCGACCGTAGAGGCGCGGTAGCAGGCTTACGAGACCATTACGGTGTACCGGAAATATGTTCCCGGAATGGAAAAGTGCTACATGGTCTCGACCCCAAATACCATCGGCATCCGGGAATCGCGCCGAATAATGGGTGACTATGTCCTCACGGAAGCAGACGTGAAGAGCCAGCGCGAGTTTGAAGATAACATTTGCTACGGGTCATTCTTCGTGGATATCCACTGTATTGACGGCCCCGGCATGGATCCCACCGTGTGGCAGCCGCCCAAGGGATTCAAGTACCATATTCCCTACCGCATTTTGGTGCCGCGAAACGTGGAGAATCTGCTGACGGCAGGCCGCTGCGTCAGTTGCTCGCACGTCGCCCTGGGATCCATTCGAGTCATGGTTCAGTGCATCGGCATGGGTGAGGCGGCCGGCACAGCCGCTGCTTTGTCGCTAACAAACAATGTTTTTCCGCGACAACTCGACATAGGAATGCTCCAAAAACAGTTGCGCCGACAAGGTTGCATACTGTCCGATGCGGATATTGAGAAAGCGGCAGAATTAGGACAGCGTATCGGAACAAAATGACTACGTTTGACTACGACATCGTTGTGGCCGGTGGCGGGACCGCCGGAGC